>JBJEWN010000031.1:0-5705 GCA_051885075.1 Bullifex sp. | reverse complement strand
CGAAGAGGATAGAGGTCAAAATCAACTAAACGCGGGTTAGAACGCTTCACATACATGACGGGACAGAGGTGACTCTGTCCCGTTTTGCCGTATTTTCACCTGATTATCCTCATGATGATGGATGCAAGCTTTTCAGAATTCACCATGTTCCTTATCACGGATTCGGAAGCAGATGAACGGCGTATTATTCTCATCAGGTTATGGGATGCGTCACCGGAATCACCATCCTGGGCCTTAAGCCTTGAAACGGACCGTCCTCCTGCCTTCCTGCCTGATGCGGGACTCAGAGTGAAGTCCGGATCCAGGGGGAAAACATCTTCATCTGCCAGGGAAACCGGCATTACCTTTCCTGAAAAGGAGGATTCATATCCGGTATCGGTCGTGAGGGATGCACTTACATTGACACAATCCGGTACTTTGGTTTGCGCATTCATCTTTATGCCTTCCTCAGGAACCATGAAGTAAACCGAAAGAACGGAAGATAAAGACGGGAGTGAGATGAATCTCTCGGTTTCCATGTTCACTCCGGATATCCGGATGGCATCCATAAAACCGTCATCAACCATTATGACGGCATATGCATTCCCGTTTTCCTCCATCCTGCCATTCACACTGATTTTAAGAACAGCATTAACCGGTTCCGTCTTTTCGTCATTAGAAAGACATGAAACAGTTAAGAACAAGGATGTCAGCGTGATAAGGATTATTACTGCTACCTTCATGAACGAAGGCTATCATTGAAAGTGTTGCAGAACCGTCACATCATCATTCGTCAAGCATTGCATTGGTGTCTTCAGCCCAGCTGTACTGCATCATGTACTCTCCCCGGTACTGATTGCCCAGTCTCTTTCCGTCACACCAGTCAAAGTAGTCGCACTTTACTTTTGAGGGAACGATGCCCAGTTTTCCCCTCTGCTGGACAAAGGCATCCTGAAGGCCCTTGGCAGAAAATGTATCAATAAGGTCCTTCCTGAGACTCCTGAGGTAAGTGTCATGGTCATCATCCTCGAAAAGTACGGCCATAATCTCACCGTTACTGCACAGTCCCCCCTTTCGGTCCACCAGGTAAGCCATGAGTTCCTTCGTCCTGTTGTATCTGAACTGCACTGGGACGGAATCGATGAAGACCTCAAAGTTTCCGAAGCACTTAATGGTAATGCGACGCTCATCCTTAACCGGATAACGCAGGTTTTCCAGTTCCTTCCTGACTTTATCAGGGGTTACGGGCTTCAGGATATATCCGGAGGCATGCATGTCAAAGGCATCTCCCCTGTATTCAGTGTATCCCGTTGCGAATATGATGTTGATATGGCTGTCCCTCTCTTTCAGCTCCCTTGCGAGATCGACACCGTTCAGCCCGCTCATTTCCACATCCAGGAAGGCACAGTCACAGGTATGGGTTTCCAGATACTCCAGCACGTCCTCAGCATAACTGAAGCCCGTTATCTCTGATTCAGGAACACATTTCCTGACCGCATCCATCATGCTCTCAAGAGCAAGCTCTTCATCATCAAGAACTATAATCCTCATTCCTCAGCCTCCTTCTTCAAAAGTGTGATGACAGCCTCACAGCCACATCCCGGTGCGCTCGTTACCTTAAGAGTTCCGCCAGCCATTCGCTCTATGCGTTCCCTTACGTTTTCCATACCGATATGAACCTTACCGTCATCCCTGTAGTGCTCAGGATCGAAACCTATGCCATCGTCCCGCACCTTTATGATATATGCATTTCCGGTCTCCTCAGTGGAAATCCTTACGGTTCCGCCTCCCCTCTTCTTGGATATGCCGTGCTTGACTGCATTCTCAACCAGGGGCTGCAGGGAAAGAGGCGGGCACATGAAGGAAGAAGTTCTGATGTCAGTTTCAACCTTAAGTGTCCTGAACCTGATCTTCTCAAGCTCAAGATATGTTTCCGTATGCTTAAGTTCCTCTGCAAAAGGTATCATCTTCTTTACCTCTATCGAGGACATATTGTTTCTCAGGTAATCGGAAAAGTAATTCACGGCTTCCTGAGCCCGCTCAGGATCCTTACCGCAGAGGTAGTAAATGGAATTCAGCACGTTGTAGAGGAAATGGGGTTTAAGCTGACTCAGAGCCATCGATATCCTGCTGTCAGCAAGCTGTCTCTCCCTCTCTGCAAGCAGCAGTTCCTTCTCCGCAAGCTGTCTTGTGACCTCCCCATGGAAGAGCAGCTGTATGAAGATGAGTGAAAGCGTTGTGGCAAGATACATCGGCGTGGGTGTCCAGTATGGTATCAGGAGCATCGATGCAAAGGGCAGGATAGAGAAAGAAAGCAGGGTGTAGAATGCATTTTTCTTCAGGATTTTCCTGTAATGAAATACCAGGACCAGTTCAAGAACCTGTGTCCCGACATCGAAGAGATTCACGATCCAGTAAGCCCATCCGTCGCTGTACCATCCTTCCTCATCGAAAGTGAAAAGCATTCCGTTGAACATGGACAGGATAACCAGCATCAGGAAAACGAGATTGACGGATGCGAATATATGCGCAAAACGTCTGGAAACATGTTCCCGCTCACTGACAAAGGAAATGAGACAGTACACGAACAGGGTATTTACTGCCGCTCCGGAGCCGAACGAAAGAAAAGCCCCTGTTTTTGCCAGGAGAAGTCCGGATGCACTTCCGACCCACCCCCACAGCATTGCCTCCCCCGCGATCATGATGATGACGGCGGCAAGCAGATATGAGAACCAGTTCATGAAGTCACAGTTCTTCTTTCTGTTGGACAGGGTGCCTATGAGCAGGGAGACGTTCACAAGGCATGCGAACAGCAGAAGGCCCACATTGAGCTCCCTCATGTAATAAAACTCGGACATGACGTGATGATAACACAATTTCATGAATTAGTATAAAAGACATTATTCAGTTTTTCCCTTTCAGGGGTTATCATCAGAAGCATGAGTGAAAAAAAGAAAGCCCTCTTCATCGGGGGAACCGGAACGATAAGTCTCAGCATTGTAAGGCGTCTTGTCACGCTGGGCTGGGATGTCTGGACTCTTAACAGAGGTTCAAGAGGGGATGTGCTTCCCCCTGAAGTGCATCAGATCCATGCCGATGCATACAGCGAAGCGGAAACGAAGGAAGCACTTAATGGACTTCACTTCGATACGGTATGCGAATTCATTGCCTATACAGTCCCCGATGCGGAAAAAGACATCAGGATCTTTTCAGGCATGACTGATCAGTACATATTCATTTCCTCTGCATCTGCCTACCGGAAACCGCTGGATTCTCCTTACATCACTGAAGACACACCGCTGGATAATCCTTTCTGGGAGTATTCCAGGAACAAGAAGGCCTGTGAGGAGAGGCTCTTTGCAGAATATGAACGAAACGGTTTCCCCATAACGGTGGTGCGGCCCAGCCACACATACGATGACAGGAAGATCCCCGTGGCCATCCACGGAAAGAAAGGTTCATGGCAGGTCGTGAAGCGCATGATCGAAGGGAAGAAGGTGCTTGTTCCCGGAGACGGAAAGACACTCTGGACACTCACCTGGTGTGAGGACTTTGCCGTGGGATTCACCGGTCTCATGGGAAAACAGGAAGCCATCGGGAAGGCTTTTCAGATTACGGGAGACGAAAGCCTCACCTGGGATCAGATCCTCTCCCTCGTCGCTGATGCCGTCGGAGGCGTGTACAGGCCGTGCCATATCCCCTCTGACATGCTGGGTCGCGCCGGTAAAAAATATGGCTATGACTATACTGGAGAACTCCTCGGAGACAAGGCCAACACCGTCATATTCGTAAATGACAGGCTGAAGCAGCTTGTACCGGAGATGAAAACACGGGTTCCATTCAGTGAAGGAGTTAAAAAATGCGCCGCACGCATTTTTTCCGATGCTTCACTTCAGGTGGAGGATCCCGATTTCGACGCCTTCTCCGACCGCGTCGTAAAGGCTATGGAAACAGCTGAGGACCTCATTTAACACTGAAACTTACAGGGAGAACGATTTATGGATGCAAACATCAAGAAAATAATGGATATAAGGGTCAAGAATGTCATCAGGGCGCTTGAAGCGAACCATATGACATGCCGTTATGTGGAAAATAAGGAAGATGCACTGAAGCTTATAAAGGAGATAGTCCCGACAGGTGCACACACCGCAACAGGAGGCTCCGCAACACTCAGTGAGTGCGGCATCATCGATTACCTTAAATCGGAAACTGACTATGCCGACAGGTATGCCGCAGCCACACCGGAAGCAAGGCGCGAGGCTGAGCTTAAGGCATACAGTGCCCAGTACTATCTTGCAAGTGCGAATGCAGTTACCGAGCATGGTGAAATCTACCAGGTTGACGGAAACTCCAACAGGATTTCCGCTCTCGCATACGGACCCGAAAAGGTAATCATGGTCGTAGGCACAAATAAGATAGTCAAGGATCTGAGAAGTGCCGTGGAGCGGACGAAGCGTTATGCAGCCCCTGCAAATGCAACCAGGTTCGGCAAGGGATGCTTCTGTGAGAAGGCAGGGCACTGCATTCAGGCATCGTTCAGCGATGAGCACCTGATGTGTGCCGCCACCTGCGGTGACGATACCATCTGCCGCAACACTCTCATAATGTCACGTCAGAAGGACAACGGCAGGATAACGGTGATACTGGTCGGAGAAGAGCTTGGCTATTAGGATCGACTGGAGTGCTTATCCTGACAGGGAGAGAAGGAGTGCTTTTACAAAAAAGCTCACGCCCGAAACATGTCTTGAAAGCGCTGGAGTCACTATTCCCGATGTTAAGGCACTTGCAAAGACACTTGATGACGATGCCATCGAGATACACACGATCGAGGATGTCATCCTCAAGGGAATGATAATTGCCGGGCGCCGGGAGTCCTTCGGTGAAAAGGTTAAGGGCCTTGAGCGCTACTATCCGCTCATCACGTCCTGGATGATGACCGACACGGTCGTTCCGATGCTGTACATTGCAAAGTGCGACAGGGAAGAAGCGTACAGGTACTTCCTGAATCTGACTCAGTCACCATCCCCCATGACTGCCCGTTTTGCCTTTGTCGCACTGATGTCGAAGTTCCTCACGGCAGACACGGTCCCGGAAATAATGGCTGAAGCTGTGAGCGTCAGAAGCGGCCACCATCTCCTGATGATGGGTGTCGCCTGGCTTACTGCGACGGCCTACACTAAGCATCCGGAGGAAACACTTCCGTATTTCTCGATGCTGGATGAAGATATCAGAAAACTTGCGAAACAGAAGTGCCGGGACTCGAAGCGCATTCCGGATTATCTGAAGGAAAAACTTACTGAAAGGTGAAAGTGTGTTGACAACTGTTTCTTTTTATAGTAACGTTACTGTACACAATAACAAATCACAGGAGATAAAACTTTATGCAGAACCTAGTAAACGATAACCTTAAATCATGTACCCTTCCCGATGAAAAGGGATATTTCGGCACATACGGCGGCTCATTCATCCCGCCTGAACTTCAGAAAGTAATGGATGAAGTGACTGCTGAATATGAACGAATCAGCAACGACCCAGCCTTTATAGCCGAGCTTGCGGACCTTCAGAAGCACTATACCGGACGGCCTTCACCGGTTTATTACGCGAAAAACCTTTCCGATGCGGTGGGAGGTGCGCGCATATACCTCAAACGTGAGGATCTCAACCATACGGGAGCCCATAAGATCAACCACTGTCTGGGCGAAGTCCTGCTTGCAAAGAAGATGGGA
>JBJEWN010000030.1:0-5708 GCA_051885075.1 Bullifex sp. | reverse complement strand
CGATTCACATTCCACCTTAAAAGGATGGAATCTATCTCGGGTTTTATATGTATACGACAAACTATGGGCGGAAATGTCAGACAATGACAGGAGGGCGTGCGCAGCCATCGCAGAAGGTCTTACCGCCGTTGAAGATATCAGAAAACATCTCTTCTCACGGATGGTGAATTGGCATATGCTTGTATCTGTCAGAGGAGGGAAAACCATGGGTATCAACAGACAGTGTCCAAGGTGCGGGAGCACTCATGTGCAGTTATCGGATGAGAGGAGCAAGCACGGCTGTCTCTGGTTTCTGGTCTTCGGATTTTTCTATCTTATCTGGATACTTATCAAGTGGAGTATCGGGTTTGTCGTCTTTTTCCTCATCGACTGGTGGATGGCGGTAATAAGGTCAGTTCAGCACAGGGGCTATGTCTGGAAGTGCAGGACATTCTTTTCAGGCACGAAACAGCTCTTCTACTGCCATGACTGCGGCTATAATTTCCGGGCTTAGATTTTACTTGACTTAGACGGGGGGTAAGTTTATAAATGAACATGTTCACTCATGAGAAAGAAAAACCCCGTCCTTGAAGAAGAAATCATCAGCGTAAGCATAAGACTGCTGTCGGAAAAAGGCATACCTGCTTTTTCCCTGAGGGCATTGGCATCAGAGCTGGGAATATCGCTCGGAAATCTCTACACTTACTATTCATCAAAGGATCTCATCCTCATCACTATTCTTGAACGAAAGAGCAATAACCTGATCAGGGAGGTATCGCAGCTCAGGGCAGATACCACGGAAGAATACATCAGGATGCTGGCATCAATTTTCCGTGAACAGCACTCCCATGAGACCGGCCCCATCATGGCGGAAATCGGAAGCAGTGATGAGGAAGCGATACGCAAGATGCAGGAAGTACTGTCGTCCCTTGACAGTGTGATAGCTGTTTCCCTTGAGGAACTGGGTGTGGAAGATACCGTTTTCAGGGCGTCATTCATAAGACGTAACATCGTCTCAGCCCTCAGGGAGAGGCTGGACATGGATAAAACCGTTGAGCTGATAACAAAAGCAATAATTTAGAGGAGAATCATTCATGCAGGCAATAGGCGAAACCGCGTTTGATGCGGTTTATCTTACATTTGCGTTGGTTACGGGAATCATCCTGCTTGTCAGGGGCAGGTCGTATGTAAGGCTTTTCGGAGCCATGGCACTCGTGCTCGCGGCAGGGGACAGTTTTCATCTGATCCCGCGCTGCTATGCGCTTTTCACGGACGGGCTTGCCGCCCACAGGGCACTGCTGGGAACGGGAAAGCTGATCACATCGGTTACGATGACGCTTTTCTACATCATCCTCTATTACATCTGGATGAAGCGTTACGGTAAGGGAACAGAAAAGCTTACATTAACTATGTGGGTTCTTGCGGCATTAAGGATAATCCTCTGTCTCTTCCCGCAGAACGGATGGACATCCCCCGATCCTTCCCTGTTCTGGGGAATCTTAAGAAACATTCCTTTTGCCGCGATCGGAATCATCCTCATAGTCCTCTTTCAGAAGACTGTGGGAACGGATGATCCCCTGAGGCACATGGGGCTGGCAATTGCGCTCTCATTCGGCTTCTACATTCCGGTCGTGCTCTTTGCGGATGTTTTCCCCGCAGTCGGAATGCTCATGATACCAAAGACACTTGCCTACGTGTGGGTCGTCGTGATGGGAATAAAGCTCTATAAGAAGGAGAGATAATATATGGAAAAGAAAATGTTTAAGTCCTCATTCGTCTACCTCATCCTGGCACTCTGTGCCGGTGTGTTCTTCAGGGAGTATACGAAAATCGTCGGTTTCACAGGCCTTACGTCGCTGAGCTTCATGCACGCTCACTACTTCATCATGGGATTCCTGACATTCCTGGTGCTGGGACTCCTTGCAGGTAAGTTCGCCGCATATCCCCGCGTTCAGGTGATACTCCTCCATACGGGACTCAACATCACGGAACTGGGTTTCCTGTTAAGGGGGCTTGATGACATTCATACCCTCCCCCTTCCCTCCGCCGCCATTTCAGGCATCGCCGGAATCGGGCACATCCTGATAGGTGTTTCCCTCGTCTGGGTCATGGCAAAACTCTTAAAACAGAAGTGATACTTGTTTTTCCCGGACGTTTCTGATTAAATTGTCAGGGAAACATAATAATGGATAAGTATGATGTCGTAATTGTAGGCAGCGGTCCTGCCGGTATGGGTGCGGCGTTCTCGATTCTCGAGAGCGGTAGAAAACTGTCTTGTCTGATGCTGGACAAAACGCCCTATTCCACGGGTGGAATGAGGAACGACTGCAAGATGAACTTCACGTTCCCGATCGGATTCCCCCTTGAATACTGGAAGGAGGATGTGGCGAACCATTACCTTGATAAGGTAACGGAATTCCTGAAGCCGTCAATCCTTCCCAAATCAAACATCGCAACCTATCAGGCGAGAGCGGAGCGGCTCGGCTGTTCACTGCTTGAGATAAAGCAGACCCATCTTGGCACTGACGGCGGCCTGCAGCTCATTAAGGAGCTTCAGAAGAGACTTCTGGAAGCCGGAGTCGAACTTGCCCTTGGAGAAACCGTTACGGGAATCGACAATGAGCGTAAGTTCATAACCACCGATAAACGTGAGATCGGATACAAAAAGATCCTGATAGCTCCCGGACGTCAGGGATTTCACTTCCTTCAGGAAATAATGAAAGCCCTGGGTGTAAGCTTCATAGACAACGTCGTGGACGTGGGTATCCGGGTGGAGACAAGAATCGAACACTACCCCATAGTAAAGGATTACTACGATCCGAAGTTCTACTTCCCCGAGAAGGTCAGGACCTTCTGCACCAACAGCGGGAATGCCCATGTGGTGCGGGAAAAGTACACGACGGCCCGCGGTGATGAGTGGTACAGTGTGAACGGCCATGCATTCAAGGCAGATGAAAACCGGAACAACGGACTTGTCAACTTTGCCATTCTCAAGACGGTAAGGTTCACTGAGCCCCTTGCCAGCGGACAGGAATTTGCCGAGCACCTGGGTCTCATGGCTGCCCTTATGGGCGGCGGGAAACCCCTCATGCAGAGAGTCGGGGACTTCCGCATGGGCAGAAGGAGCAAGGAAGCTGATTTCAACGGTGACCTTTACGACTTCAGGCCTTCCCTCGCGGGAGCAAGTCCCTCTGATATCTCGCTTGCAATGCCGAGCAAGATTCTGAGGTACATCTGGTCAGGCATGAAAAAGCTTGACACAATCGTCCCCGGAATACTTCACCCGTCAACGATCATGTACTATCCTGAGATCAAGCTGTATGCCAACAAGCCTCAGTACATAGACGAGCACTTCTGCGTTCAGAAGGATGTCTACTTTGCAGGTGACGGAGCCGGAACCAGCCGTGGAATCACAGGCGCATGGGCCAGCGGCATAAGGGCAAGCGAAGGCATGCTGGAGGGACTCTGATATGATAAAATGGAGCATGAGGAAGATATTACTGATCATCATCGTCATGCTCCTTTCCTTTGTACGGGCCGGGGATCTGAAAAAAGCTGAAACAGAACACTTTACACTTGTTTTCAGTGAAGATTCCCTCTCCACTGCCCGGTACCTCTTCTACGTAATGGAAGAGTGCTATGACGAACTTACCGTATTCTTCGGTGAGGACCCGCACCTCTCAATGCCCGTATACATAAAGGAGGATGAAAACTCCTTCAATGCATACTTCTCTTCATTTCCCTCAAACCACATCGTGATATACAGCGCACATGTTCCCCAGTCGCTCTCCTTCGGATCCGATACACTGAAGCTGGTGTTCCTTCATGAACTGACCCACGCCTTCACCTTCTCATTCAGGGGAACCCTGGGTAAGATCACAACTGCCGTTTTCGGTGACGGCGCCGATGCCGCGAACCTCCTCCACTTTCTTTACTTCCTCCAGGAAGGAATTGCGGTTTATACGGAATCCAGAAACGGAAACGGACGCCTTTCTGACCCGTTCATGCTCTCATCCATCACAGAAGCGGTTTCAGAGGGCATCGATGTTTCATACATGGATGCTTCAGGAGGAAGGGATATTAAGCCGTACGGTGATCTCGGATACATCTACGGAGGTGCGTTTCTGCGTCATGCGGCAGAAAAATACGGTGAAGAAAGACTCGCTGAATTCTTCGTGAAAATAAGCAAAGGAGTATTTTCCTTTCCGCAGAACACATGGTCCGACATGTTCTGTAAGACACTATGGGATGAATGGAAGGAATTCATGGCTTCAGTCACTCCTCCCGGGAATATCAGTTTTCCCTTCACTGTAAAAACAGGGATGAGATACGTCACGGACCTTGCATCGGACGGAAGTGATGTATTCTGTGTGTCACCTTCGTCTTCCGCGCTTATCAGGCTGTCGGACGGAAAAACAATCATGACACTTCCCGGTGCCGCACACCTTTCGTCGTCGGATGAGTATCTGACTCTCTCCTATTCAGCCGGAGAACTGAAATACACACTGCTTCTCGATACGGACGGGAGCAGAAAGAAATGTTTTGACGGATATCACATGGGAACACACCTCAGCGGAAGTGATCATCTGCTGCTTGTCAGGAGCAGTGACCTTTCATCATTCATCGACATAACCGATCTAATGGGCAATGTGCTGGTCACCATTCCCATAGGAAGGGCTGAACTTACGGCACTCTCCCCATCGGGGCATGCCATAATTGACGGACAACTCTGTCTGATTGATCCCCAAACGGGAAACATAACCGTGTACCCGGTGCCGGATGACGTACAGATAAGTTCGCTTTCAGCAAGCGGAGACACTCTTTCATTTTCATATGTCATGGACACGGATACCTGGACGCTCCCCCGTTACGGTGAGTTTGAAAACGGAACTTATCTGCTTTACGGTTCACACTTCCTTGGCGGGGTGAACAATCCCGTGAGGATCGGTGATGAGGTGTACTTCACATCGGACTTCTTCGATTCCGCCGCCGTTTCAAAGGAAAACATCGGTCAGTTCGGCCCTGTCAGCGCTTATGAAACCTGTTCAGCTCCATTCTTTCCTGAATCATTTGATGAAGAACAGGTTTCTTATGAGAACTATGTTCCCATGCTCTCCCTGATGAGGGGAACGTTTTTCCCGCTTGCACTGGGCTTTACCGGAAGCCGGACCCTTGCAGGACCGGGGCTTACCTGGGTCACGATGGATGCAAGTGAGGAACTGTCCCTGCTCCTCTCACTCGGATGGGATCCCGCAGACACGTGGTTTGCCGCTGCCGGCATGTCTTACAGGGATTTCGGCGTGCGTGGTACTGCAAGGCTGAAGGACGGAAGAACAGACTTTGATGTCTCACTTTCCTACACCCTGACCATTCATTTCTCATATCTTACCAGGACCCTTTCGCTCTCGGAAACGGTAAAATACTCGTCAGGACAGAACCGTTTTTCCAATGAACTTTCAGTGACGTATTCAGACCGGGTTAAAAAAGGAGCACACCGATACCATGTGGCGGGATATTCAGTCGGACTGACGATGAACGATCTCTCCCCTGTGATCGGAGGAACAATTTGCATTCCTTCGCTTTTTCCCGAAGGAAGAACGGACAGTCCGGACTTCTCAATGCCTGCGATAATAAGTATGACTTATGACCCAAATGCAGTTAAACTTAAGAGTTCACTCTCAGTGCGTCTTGTGACGGCAGAGATCCAGAGGCCAGTCAGATTTCTTTGT
>JBJEWN010000029.1:5174-5736 GCA_051885075.1 Bullifex sp. | reverse complement strand
GTGTGATACCTCCTGCATCGGTAAGTGAGTGATAGATATCAATCTATATTTCCTTTCCGCAGAAACCAATTGAAACAAAGTGAAAATTGGACTCAGCTGTTCCAAGACAAATCGGCTTTGGACCTTCCTTAACTATTATGGGATTAGCATTGAATACGACATCATATCCACCGTCTTTCGAAATAAGTCTGACTGTAAAGTATGGGTATCTTCTGAATGCGGGGATGACTGCTCGCTGAAGGGCAGAACCATCAACAGCGGTTTTCAGTGTTATGATGAAGCGGAAGACATTATCGAAAGCCTTATTTGTCGAATACAGAAAAGAGTAGTGCAGGAACTCATTGTCAAGTAACATATTATCCCTCCATGACGAAGAGCATGATAATTACAATTACATGTTTTTCTCAACAGAACGTGACATACTTCCACATCGAGTCTGTGGGCTTTTCCTGCAGGTTATAGTAATACAATATCATCACCAAAATACCTTCAGTATTTTATTAGTTGTCAGGCATACCCAGGCATACCAGGCATACTCAGACAGACCCAGGCAGACTCGACA
>JBJEWN010000029.1:0-5074 GCA_051885075.1 Bullifex sp. | reverse complement strand
GGCTCGACAGGCTCGACAGGCTCGACAGGCTCGACAGGCTCGACAGGCTCGACAGGCTCGACAGATATTGTCGAGTACTCGATGGTGTTTTGTCGAGTTATAGACAAATATATTAAATTATACTAACATATGGTTGGAGGAAAAATATGGGTATTCCTATAAACATCAAAGAGTTGTTAAGTGGTAATACCGTGGAATCTGCACGAATAGAGTTCAAGGCGGATTACAACCCTGATGAAATAATCAGATCAATCTGTGCTTTTGCCAATGACATTGATAACATGGGTGGTGGATATATTGTTGTAGGAGTAGAAGAGGAGAACGGTTTTCCTATCCTGCCAGCAAAAGGCATAGAAAAAAAACGAATAGATGGAATCCTGAAGAAACTTCATAACCATTGCCATTTTATAGAGCCAATTTATCAGCCTGTCGCTGAACCTGTCCTGTATGAGGATGCGTGGATCATTCTTATTTGGGTATCCGGTGGGTTTGGTAGACCATATAAAGCACCAAAGGAAGTAACAGGCAACCAGAGAATCAAACATTATTACATCAGAAAGTTTTCCAGTACTGTCATTGCCGATCGTAATGAGGAAAAGGAACTTTTTTATGCATCTTCAGATATTCCTTTTGATGACAGGGAAAACCTTTCAGCTGAAGTGTCCGATCTGAGCCGTAACCTGATGCTTGAGCATCTAAAGACGACAGGAAGTGATCTTTATGCGCTTTCAATAAATAGAGATTTGCTTTCAATAGCAAGAGATATGCAGCTAATAGGAGGCAGTGAAGAATATCTTAAGCCAAGAAATGTCGGCCTTCTCATGTTTTCAGATAAAACAGAACAATACTTCAGAAATGCCAGGATAGAAGTTGTTGACATACCGAATCCTACAGGAGAGGGAATGACAGAAAAGGTGTTTCGGGGGCCTATTCAGTTTCAGCTGCAAATGGCATTGGCTTATATCAGAAATTATATAATAGCAGAACGCGTATATAAAACAGATGAACAGCCAGAAGCAATAAGAGTATTCAATTACCCTTTCAAAGCAGTAGAGGAAATACTCTCCAATGCCGTCTACCACAGATCATATCAGGTGCAGGAGCCGATTACTGTCCGGGTTACCAAAGAATACATGGAGATTACAAGTTTTCCGGGGTTTGACAGGAGCATTACAGATAGCAAAATCTCAGATTACGACTTTAGGGCAAAGATATACCGAAACAGAAGAATCGGAGATTTCCTGAAAGAATTGCATCTTATTGAAGGAAGAAACACAGGTTTTCCAACAGCTCTGAATGCACTTGCTGCAAATGGAAGCGATAGACTGAAAATTGAGATGGATCAAGACAGGCAATATCTATCCGTGATCATCCCTGTTCATCGCTCTTTTTTGCCAAAAAATGTTCATAAAACAGTTGGTTATGAATCCGGTATCATGGAGATTTTGGCTTCTGGATCGATGACAATTACGGAGATCTCAAGAAAAATGGGATATAAAGGTATTACAAAAAAGTTGAGAACGGCATTAGACAGCTTGGTCAGTGAAGGTAGAATAAGGAAGGTAATCAGTGGAGGCGAGATAGTATATGTGCTGTCAGGTTTCTGAACTGAATTGGAATGGAGAGTAGGGGAGGGGACTGTCATAACATCATCATAGTTTTCCCGAACATCAACTCAAAACGAAGTAGAAATACTGTGTTTGCAATTGTCCACAGTTACTGATGGCCTATACTGCTTCTCGGTTTTGATTTCTGAAGTTAAATATTCAGTCTGAGCAGATGGACATTTGGCCCCGCTCTGTTGGATGTTAGACTTCTGGTTTCCAACTCTCATCGGGTCATAAATTTGTGTTTTCATCGTCATCAGATGAACCTGTTTCAAAACTCTTGGTGGGATAAGGGCTAATTGGTAGTGTTTTCGATTTACAACTCTTGTGGGACAGAATACCACCATTCAGTTGTCTTTTTCATATTCTGAAACGATTTCCTCAAGATACGTTCTATAGCAATGGTAAAACTTGAATAAGTTCTAGTTTATTGCCTCACAGGAGTTTGAAACGGCTATATACAAAAATCAACGAATGAACTTCTCTTGTCCCAAACAGAGTTGAAAGCAACAAATGCACACCCTAGATATACCCCTATGGGGGTATATCTAGTTGGCAGAATCTACTTATCATAAATAGCAATTTACTCTAAATTACATAACCATATATATGGAAAGAAATTACTATGATTTTCAGCTTTATGAAAGTGTGGAGTAAAACGCAGATGTTTTTCTCAATCCTGTTATATAATATTTATACATATAGATTTCAGCAAGCATCACCGAATTTTTTCAATATCAGGACTTTTTTTTAATACGGCATGCCGCATATCATAGTTTAACACGTATTGAATGATAATCACGAAACTTGTTTATTAGTGCAGGCCAATATATAATAATCCTATGAGCAAGAAAGAATATGCTGTTGAAACTATGCTGATCGAGCACCTCTGTACAATGGGGTATGGCTTCATACCTCTTCATACATATGATGACGTAGTGCGGAATTTTAAACTGTGCCTTGAAAAACTTAATGCGTCGGCACTATTTGAAGCAAAAGGGGAATCATCATTATCCACAAGTGAATTCGACAGGGTAATGATTCACTTGGATGGCAGGACTGTTTACGAGTCCGCAAAGATCCTCAGGGATCAGTGGGTGCTCCAGCTTGACAACGGAAGCACCGTGTATCTCAAATTTCTGGATGAGGATTACAACCGAAACATCTGGCAGGTGACCCATCAGGTCACAATGGATCCTGCTCACCTCAATGATGTTTCATATAAGAACAGATTTGATGTCACGCTTCTGATAAACGGACTTCCTCTTGTCCAGATCGAGCTCAAGCGCCCCGGCATTGAACTCAATGAAGCAATCAACCAGATTAACAGGTACCGAAGGTTCTCATTCAAAGGGATCTTCAGGTACATCCAGTTATTTGTAGTATCCAACTCCACCATCACAAAGTATTTCGCCAATGCAAACGAAAACTATCCCGATGGTTCAAGACAGGATATTCTTAAGTCTCTGTCTTTCTTCTGGACGGATCAGGAAAACAAACGTATTCCGAAGCTCATGGATTTTGCAGACAGGTTCCTTGACAGGTTCCATCTTTGTTCGATGCTTACCAAATATTTTATCGTAAAAGAAAGCGAACCTGTTCTGATGGTCATGAGACCGTATCAGATATATGCTGTAAACGATGCATACAGAAGAGTAGTGGACAGCAACTTCAACGGTTTTGTATTCCATACTACCGGTAGCGGTAAGACTCTGACTTCATTCCGTCTTGCCACACTGCTGCGGGAAAGCAATGCCGTGGACCTTGTGTTCTTCCTCATAGACAGAAGTGACCTGGATGATCAGACCGTTGATGAATACAACAACTTTGAGCTTGGTTGCGTGGACAGCACTACAAATACGGCAAATCTTGTGAATACGATCAAGGAAGGAAACAAGAAGCTCATAATTACAACCATACAGAAGATGGCTACTGCACTCAGAAACGACAAATATTCGGAATTCATGAAGAGTGTAGGCGAAAGACGATGCGTGTTCATCATTGATGAATGTCATCGCAGCCAATTCGGTAAGATGAATGCTGACATCAGGCGCTGCTTCAGGAAGTCCAACTTCATCGGATTTACCGGCACCCCTATCTTTGAAGAGAACAAAGCTCCCGGGGGAAGGACAACCGCTGATGTGTTCGCTTCAGGTTCCTCGATTCTCCCTGCATGCATACACCGATATATGATCAAGGAAGCCATAGCAGACGGCAATGTACTCAGATTCTCAGTGGAGTACATGAACTCCGTCGGCAGGCTGAATGGAACAGCGCTTCCTGAGGATCCCTCAGAACTGAAGGCAAAAGGCATAGATATAGATGACCTGAACCACAACAGAACCAGAATGGAGATGGTCGCCGACGATATCCTTAAGAATCTTGACAGACATATTCACCCTGAAGGCAAAGATGTTTATACAGCAATATTTGCCACAGACAGAATAGATACGCTGATGCGTTACTATCGGTATATGAGGGAGAATAATAAAAAGAATTACAAGATCGCCGCCATATTCTCAACCACTCCCAATGAGGAAATGGACGAAGGTGTGGATGAAAACACTTCAATGTACCTTGAGGAATGCATTGAGGATTACAACAAAATGTTCGGTACCACTTTTGATCCGACTTCCTATGATGCATACAGAAAAGACATTTCAAAGAGAATGAAGCAGAAGTCATTACCTCAGCTTGATCTTCTTATCGTAGTCGATATGTTCCTGACCGGTTTTGACAGCAAGGCAACCAATACTCTTATTCTTGATAAGAACCTTCAGTGGCACAGTCTTGTCCAGGCATATTCAAGAACGAACAGAATCAGCAAGACTACGAAGCAGTTCGGACAGATTATTACATACCGCAATATCAAGAAGGCTCAGGATGACGCCCTGCGGCTTTATTCCGGTGATGGCGATCCGAATGAATACCTTATTGAGACATATGAGTTCTATCTTGCTCAATACAGAGAAGCAGTTGAAAAGCTCAGGGAGATCTGTCCTGCTGCAGATGACGCCGCGGACATTCAGTCAGAGGATACAAAGCGTGAATACATCAAGGCATTCCGCGAAGTGGCCAAGGTCCTGGCTGTACTTAAGACATTCAGTAAATTCCAGTGGAGTGATCTGGATGTGTTCCTGAACGAGGATGAATATCTGGATTACAAGAGCTGGTATCTGACATTTTACGATGAATCAAGACATCCGAAAGGCGATGATGACACCGTACTTGTGGACATAGACTTTGAGATTGAACTTGTCAGGACCGATAAGATTAACGTAGTGTATATTCTCAATCTGCTTAAGGACATAAACCGCAACGATCTGTTTGCACGGGAGCAGGGGATTGATCTGGTTCTCAGAGAGATTGAAAGGTCAGACAATGAGAAACTGCGTAAGAAGTCTGATATCATGAAGAAGTTTGTTACCGACAGATTCTTCGATCTTGAGCCCGATACGGATATTGCA
>JBJEWN010000028.1:0-27294 GCA_051885075.1 Bullifex sp. | reverse complement strand
GTTGATAAAGCGCCTGACCACACGGAGATTGACGTCTGCATCGAGCAGTGACATCCTGATCTCTTCAACGGCGTCCCTGATGTTCTTCTCAGTGATCTTTCCCTTCCCCGACAAATTCTTCATGATCGAGGAGAATTTAGTGCTTATATTATCGAACATGTACCTTTCCTAAGTTATATTGCAACTTTTTATTTATACAGGCTTAAAGCGGTTTTAGTCAATATTCACGCACCAATATTGCACTTATCTGCGCCTGCCCTCGCTGTCAAAATCCACCTCGGCATCATCTTCATTTAAGATGACAGCCTCCCCTGCTATTCTGGCAAGGCGGTAGCTTACCGTTGTCGAGACACCTGCTTCCATCTGTGTCACGCCCAGGAGGGACTGGGATCCCATGA
This sequence comes from Bullifex sp., assembly GCA_051885075.1. GTDB lineage: Bacteria > Spirochaetota > Spirochaetia > Sphaerochaetales > Sphaerochaetaceae > Bullifex. Next base: position 26,896 of record JBJEWN010000028.1, on the reverse strand, counting down.
CAGTGTGCTTGTTGTGCGTGATTATGATGAACTGGCTGTCCTTTGCGAAATCCTCAAGCACTGACAGAAAGAATCCGATGTTCTTGTCGTCGAGTGCGGCGTCGATCTCATCGAGGATGCAGAACGGGGACGGCTTTACCATGTACGTGGCAAAGAGAAGCGCAACGGCGGTCATGCTTCTCTCACCTCCGGAAAGCAGAGTCAGGCTGATGAGCTTTTTCCCGGGTGGCTGGGCAAAGATGTCGATTCCGCTGGAAAGCACGTTTTCAGGATCTGAAAGCGTTATCTCGGCCCTGCCGCCTCCGAAGAGCCTGCGGAACATCAGCTGGAAATTTTCGCTTATCTGCTTATACGTTGCCAGGAACATCTCCCTGCTTCTTGTCTGGATCTCATCCAGAACCGTTTCAAGATCCGTGCGGCTTTTGTACATGTCATCAAGCTGCTTCTGCAAAAACTCATACCGCTCCTTCGCACCCTCGAACTCATCAACAGCCATGTGGTTGATGTTGGGCCCCAGCGCCTGAAGCTGCTTCTTAACTTCGACAAGCTCATTTTCAAGCAGGACCTGCTCGGGAAGCTCTGCATCCATACGGTCTGAAAATTCCCTGAGGTTCCTGGAATACGTATTGTAGAACGATGCATAGAGGTTTCCGATGAGCTCATCGGTATTGCTGATCCAGAGTTCATTCTTCTCCACTTCATTTGACAGATGGTTGATCGTGTCAATGGTATCGTTCTTTTCCTTTTCCTTGGCGGAAAGTTCGCTGTAACGAAGGGAAATTTCATCCTGAAGGCCCTTGAGTTCATCCTTAAGTCTCACTATTTCGCCCTGAAGTTCCGCCTTTTCCTTATCGGCAGCCCTAAGCTGATCAGCAACGGCACTTATTCGGTTTTCGGCAATGGTGACGGCACTCTGACTGTCTGCGAGGTTCAGTTCCTTTTCCTCGATGCTGCGTTCAAGGTTTTCCTTGACGGTACGGAATGAATCCATGCCCGCCTTGATTGCCGCAAGCCTGATCTCCATTCCCTTTACCGTTTCACGGAGGCCTTCCATCTCACTCTCCAGTGATGAAACATCATTCTTCCACGTCCTGATGCGCTCGCGGGAGCGCTCGATCGATGATCTCAGCACTGCTTCCTTTTCGGAAATCTCACGCTTCCTGGTAAGAAGGCCTCCCGGGGAAAGGAAGGAATCCATCACGGGCGGAATTGTTTTTTTGTAAGTGAGAAATGCATTTTTTATCTCATCGATGGCGGAAACGATATCATCCCCTGCATCACTGAAAAGTGCGGTTTTCTGCCGGAAGGATATCTTTTCGCGTGTCCTCTCCAGCAGCGAGAGAAATGCTTTTTCCGCTTCATCACGCTTTGAAACGGAATACTCCTGCCCCAGTGCCCTGTCAAGCTCCGATGCAAGCTGCTCGACGGTATCCTTAAGCTCAACCGAGAGATCCTCAATGGCTTTCTCAGCTTCGCTTACGAGCTTCTCCTCACTCTCACTCTTTTCCCTGAGCTCCCCGATCCTGACCTGGTCTTCGGTAAGCATTGCCGTGGCTCTCTTCACCTGCCTGCCGCTTTCCTCATAAATCTGGTACTTCTCATCAAGCTCAGCTTCCATTCCTGAAAGCTCGTTTCTGTCACGTTCAATGGATGTTCTTATTGACTCGGCCCTGGCCTCCGCTTCCTTTTTCGCATTTATGTAGTCACGGTAGCTGTTCTCAAGAAACGTTATCTTCTCATTACGGCTGTTTATGCTTTCCTCTGCCCTGTTTATGGCATACTGAAGATTATGGGACTTCTGACTTTCCGCCTGCATTCTGGCCTGTTCTTCCTCGATGTTGACCTTATAATCCTCAAGGGAAGAACGAAGCGATGCAATCTGCCCGGCAAGGCTTCTGTTTCGCTCTGCCCTCATGTCCTTGAGGGCGAGGAATGTTTTCAGCTTTGAATAATGGATGTCCACATCAAGGGCGAGCTGACGTTTCACAAGCTCATTGTAGCTTTTGGCCTTTTCTGCCTGACTCCTCAGGCTTTCATAACTTCTCTTCTCAACCTTCATCAGGTTTTCAGCCTGGGCAATGTTCTCATTGGTTCTCTCGATCTTCTTTGCCGCCTCATTGCACTCGGCCTTGAATCTCGAAATACCGGCTGCTTCCTCAAAGATGTACCTCCTGTCCTCAGGACGTTGGGAAAGTATCTGGTCGATCTTACCCTGTTCCAGGATGGAGTAGGCACTTTTGCCAACCCCGGTATCGAAAAAAAGCTCCCTGATGTTCTTTAAAAGACACCTGTTCTTATTGATGTAATACTCACTCTCACCGGAACGGAACACACGTCGTTTGATTTCAACTTCCGTAAGGTCGGTGGGAAGGTGCTTCTCGCTGTTGTCAATCGTAAGGGCAACTTCCGCATAGGCAAGTGGTTTTCTCTTATCGGTACCATTGAAGATGACATCCTCCATCCTTCCGGCCCTGAGTGTCTTGGTTGACTGTTCTCCCAGTACCCACTTGATGGAATCGACGATGTTTGACTTGCCGCACCCGTTGGAACCGAGCAGCGATGTGATGCCGTCGGCAAAATCGATGTGGGTCTTATCCGCAAAACTCTTGAAACCGATTATATCAAGACACTTAAGGAACAATGGCAATCTCCTTGACGAACCGTCAGGGTCAATCTATCATTTTTGAAACGAAAATGGAAGAATTATTCTCTTTTGAAAGCCCATTGACGATATGCGGAACCGATGAAGCGGGACGCGGACCTCTTGCTGGTCCCGTTACTGCCGCCGCAGTCGTGCTTCCACCTGATTTCCCGACCGAAATTCTGGCTGACAGCAAGAAACTGTCCGAAAAACAGCTTAAGGAAGCTGAAGCCATCATTAAGGAAAAGGCAACTGCCTGGAGCGTTAAGTTCATATCAAATGAGGAGATCGATGAAATCAACATCCTCAATGCAGCCCTTAAGGCCATGGCACAGGCCTTTGAGGAAGTGAATGCAAAGGTTCATGTTGACCTTCTCATGGTTGACGGGAACCGCTCTCCGAGGAAGTTCATGAACTCAGATCCTGAAATCGAAACAGTCGTTAAGGGAGATGATAAGATACATGAGATAATGGCGGCATCCATCCTGGCCAAGACAGCCCGTGACCGTTTCATGGAAGCCCTTGATATGGAATATCCCGTTTACAACTTCAGAAAGAACAAGGGGTATCCCTCAAAGGAACACCAGGAAGCAATACATGAATACGGGCTCTCACCATACCACAGGAAGAGCTTTCACCTGAAGAAATACCCTACAGAAGAGCAAGGGACACTCCCATTATGAACATTCCAAGGAGCACTCCCCATATTACAAGGTGGTGCTTGCCGTATGTCTCTGCGGTGGGGAGTATCTCATCAAAGGAAAGATAAACCATTATTCCGGCTACAGCTGCATAGACATATGCAAGGATATCGGCGGAAAAGAGTGTCTTCAGAAGCAGGAAGCCGACAAGTGCACCGACGGGTTCGGCAATACCTGACAGAAGGCTCATTCCGAATGCCTTTCCCTTCTTTCCCGTCGCATGGTATATGGGAGCTGCGACCGTAACACCCTCAGGTATGTTGTGAAGCGCGATCGCAATGGCAATGGAAATACCCTGGGACGGATCCTCGTATGCAGTAAGGAAGGTGGCAAGGCCTTCTGGGAAGTTGTGTATTGCGATTACAAGTGCGGAAAAAAGCCCCATCTTCTGAAGGGAAAACTCACGTCCGAACTCATGAGGGTTTTCCTCTTCCGGAACGAAGCGGTCAATCAGTGCGATCACGGCCATTCCGAGGAAAAAACATCCGAGTGCGATTATCCCGGATATTTTTCCACCGAACATGGAATCAAGCATGTGCATGCTCTCAGGAAGGATTTCCATGAAGGAAACGTAAACCATGACTCCGGCGGAAAGACCGAGGGAGAAACACAGGAAAGATGAACTTACCTTCTTCTGGAAAAGCGGAAGGAGTCCACCCACCGCAGTTGAAAGGCCTGCAAGCAGTGAAAGCAGAAAAGCGTATCCCATAAACACAAAGAGAGGACTACTCGTCCTCTCTCTTCACACTCTTTTTTGCATGAAGCTTCAGATAGTCAAGAGACTTCTGCATCTCCCTGATGAACTCCCCGATATCCTCCTGATAAACCAGAACTGACTGTCTGAGGAATTTTCCGTTTTCAGACGGCTTGCTCTCCACGATGTTGAGGTAGAGATCTCCGTACATGTTTTCCTTTACGTTGAAGAAGTACGTTCTGTCTCCCGTCACGCACTTTGAGGAATACAATTCACCACGCTGTCCCATATTCAAGACCTTCCTTAAGGGTATAAAAAAAAGCGTCCGACGGGAATCGAACCCGCATCTTCAGCTTGGAAGGCTGAGGTAATAGCCATTATACAACAGACGCGAACAATCAGGACATTACCCCATTTGACATTTTGTGTCAACATGGATTTTCAAAAAAATTCACAAAGCTGGTAAAAAAATACCCTATTGATTATACTCACCCACATGAACACGATCTCTGAAAGATATGCATCATACATAATCAGAAGGCAGCTGAGGCTTGAATCAGGGGAGCGTCTTACTGTGAACTGCACGGAAGAAACCGTTGAGTTTGCGGGAATGCTTTCAAAAATGGCTGCTGAAGTGACGGGAGTACCCGTTCAGCTTGTATACATAAAGGACGGAAAGGTGGAGACTGTCGAGGAAATCGATCCCGATTTCAGGGTATCCTCCACTACCCGGTCAGTAATGATACACCTGGCATCATTTCCGGTTTTCAAAGATCTGGAAAACTCAGATCTTTCCGCTAAAGAGCTTCAGGAGTACAGGCTCATCAGCGAACCTGTCATAACTGACAGACAGATCAGCGTGCCATGGGCAACGGTCTATGTTCCCACTGCCGCATGGGCTGAGTTCGTCTACGGACAGGGAACCACCACAGACTCCCTCTGGCTCATGATCTCCGAAATGCTTTCCCTCGATAAGGAAGGAATCGACCTGATGGTTCAGGACGGAATCCATACGTCCAGGAGGAAACGCATTACGGAGGAGAAAATAACGGACATTTACATCAAAGGCACATCCTGTGACCTGCACCTTAAAAGAAATAAAAGGGCAAGAATCACGGGTACACTTTCCTCCCTCAGGGACGGAAGGACCTTCGAGCCCTCTTCCCCTGCCGAGGACACGGTAATCGCCCTTGATGAGTTCTCAGGTGAAGGAACATTCCGCACGAGCTATCCTTTCAGGCTCTTTGACAGGGTGTTTCAGGATGCGGAAATAAAGGTTGAAAACGGCAGGATCACATCATTCCTTGCGGAAGATGCTTTTATCCACGTTACGAAGTACCTTAACATCGATGATGAAAGCGGCCGTGTCGGCGAGCTTGTCATCTCTGACGGATACACACCCGTTTCAAGACTCAGGGTTTCATCGGGAATACCATCAATCGACCAGATGAGAACCACTTCCCTGGTCTTCGGAGGAATCACTCCCGATGCAGTGAATCCGGGAAGTGATGAGGAACTGAAAGCTGACGGTGTCAACACTTCCTTTGTCCGCCTTGCACTTCCACTAGGGGATAAGGAAACTGAGATAAAGGCGTATACGGAAGACGGTCGTTACATCACATTGATGGAAGACGGAATCATGCTGTTTTGAAAAGGAGTAAAAAAAAATGAACATAAAATACGCAGAGCGTCTCTCAGATCTGATACTCACAAAAGGCGTTGCTCTTAAAAAAGGTGAGAAAGTCAGGATAGCAGTCGGTCCTTCCGTATATCCCTACGCCAGGCATATGGCTGCTAAGGCATATGAGATGGGGGCAGCCTATTTCGTCATTGACGTCATGGATCCCGATCTTGATGAAGTCAGATCCAGATATCAGAGTGAAGAGGATGTGGCCTTTATCCCTGGCTTCGTGAAGGCAGCTGCCGATGAAAGGGCAGCTGACGGCTATGTCAACATCAGGATAGACAGCAACGAGGACAGGATCGGACAGGAAAAGGGAGAACCTGACAGGATGGCCCTTATCCAGAAGTCCTTCAGGACGGCAACGAAGAAGTCATCGGATAAATACATGAGCAACGAGCTTGCCTGGTGTGTTACATGCGCCCCTGGTCCGAAATGGGCTGAAAGCCTCCTCGGAAAAGGTAAGACGGAGGATGACCTTGCAGACGTTCTTTCTAAGATTCTGAGACTTGACCGTGATGACTGTATGGAAGCGTGGAATGAGTTCGATACCGTCATAAAGGAAAGAAGGTCGAAACTCAATGACCTGAAGATAAAGAGCCTTCACTATGAATCCTCAGTGACTGACTTCACGATATCATTAAGGGAAAATGCATCCTTCGAAGGCGGCGCCTCCTCAACTCCTGACGGTAAGAGTTTTTTCCCCAATCTTCCGACGGAAGAACTCTTCACCACTCCGGACATGTACACGGCCGAAGGGTACATCACCACCACCCGTCCCGTGAATGTCATGAATGAAACCACAGAGCACGTGAAGTTCACTTTCCATGAAGGAAAAGTAACTGATGTCAGTGCCCAAAAAGGTGAGGAGATAATCAGGAAGTATCTTGCAATCGATGAAGGTGCATCCCGTATCGGTGAAGTTGCACTTGTCGACACGCTTGCCCCAATCAGCCAGACGGGACTCGTCTTCGGCTCAATCCTCATTGATGAGAACGCTTCGTGCCACATCGCGCTGGGTTCAGGTTATCCGGAATGCGTGAAAGGAAGTGAAACAGCAAAGACCGATGAAGCGCTCAATGAAATGGGAATTAACACTTCCCTGATGCACACGGACTTCATGGTCGGAAGTGCCGATCTAAAGATAACGGCAACCGGTTATGACGGTAAGACACACGTCATAATGGAAAACGGTTCATTCACGATTTAAAGCATAAGGAGGTCCGAAGAGGACCTCCCTTTTCATGCATTAAGGTCTGAAATAAGTTTCAGCCCGTTAAGCGTATGCCACTTGTCAACTGAATCGAGGCGGGGAATAAGGGGCTCAATGGTCCGGCAGAGACCTCCCGTGGCCATTACGAACAGCCCTGTGCCCAGTTCCTTTTCAGTTCTTTCGATTATCGCGCTGACCATGCCTGCATAGCCATACATCATCCCTGCCCTGATCGACTCCTCACTGTTCCTTCCGAGCGCGGTATCAGGGACCCTCAGCTCAGTCTGCGGAAGCTGTGCAGTTGAACCGAATAGTGCATTGACACCTGTTATGAGCCCTGGAGCAATGGCAACCCCGCTGACTGAACCGTCCCGCCTGACCGTTGAGAACGTGAGCGCGGTGCCGAAATCCACCACCATCACATCCTTCTCAGGATGGGTATGGTGTGCATAGGAAAGGTTGCACAGCAGGTCGGAACCAAGTTCAGAGGGAATTGTTTCCCTTCTCAGCCCCGTTTTCAGTGAATGACTTACAACAATCGGCTCAACGCTGAAAAGTCTTTTCAGATTACGCTGAACGGAAGTCGTGAGATTGGGAACGACTGAAGAGACTATTGCCCTGTCCACACCGGAAAGGTCAAGGTCCTTATCATCAAGAAGACTTCTGAAGATGACATAGTACTCATCCCCTGTCTTCCTCTGATCAGTGTACACCCTCCAGGTCCTGATCCATGACTGACCGTCATGGAGTGCCAGGACAATATTCGTGTTTCCGATATCGGCAGCTATCAGCATCAGATCATCACTACCCTGTGTTTATTTCCTTCGTATGCCTTGTCACGAAGTGCGTTGACACCTGCATCGTTGATGTATGAATCGAAGTTCGTCATGCGGTCGATGATGCCTGTCGGTGTGAACTCAATGATTCGGTTTGCGATTGAGTCAACGAACTGGTGGTCATGGCTGTTGAAGAGGATTACTCCGCTGAAGTTGATGAGACCGTCGTTGAGAGCCTGAATTGCCTCCAGGTCAAGGTGTGACGTGGGCTCATCAAAGATGAGACAGTTCGCACCTTCAAGCATCATTTTGGCAAGCACTACCCTTACCTTTTCACCTCCGGAGAGGACACGGCAGCACTTAAGTGCCTCATCACCTGTGAAGAGCATGCGTCCGAGGAATGAGCGCACAAATGTATCATCATCTTCCGTGGAATACTGCTGAAGATACTCGGCAATTGACATGTCAGTATCGAACATCTTCGAGTTGTCCTTGGGGAAGTATGAAAGAGATGTGGTGACACCCCAGTTATAACTTCCGCTGTCAGGCTCGACCTCACCGGCAAGAATCTGGAAAAGGACTGTCTTAGCATAGTGGTTCGGGCCGACGAAGGCAACCTTCTCCCCCGGATTGATGGTGAGATTGAGCTTATTTAAAATGACTTCACCGTCAATTGTCTTTGAAAGATCCTTGATTTCAAGGCAGTTCTTTCCGATATCCCTGTTAGGCTTGAATGCCACATAAGGAAATCTTCTTGAGGAAGGCCTGATGTCATCAAGGGTAAGCTTCTCAATGAGCTTCTTCCTGCTTGTTGCCTGCTTTGCCTTTGCCACGTTGCTGCTGAAGCGCTGGATGAACTCCTTGAGTTCGGCAATCTTGTCTTCCCTTCTCTTCTTCTCATCCTTGAGCTGTTTTGCGGCAAGCTGTGATGACATATACCAGAAATCATAGTTACCGACATAGAGCTGGATCTTTCCGAAGTCGATGTCACAGACATGTGTGCATACGGTATTGAGGAAGTGTCTGTCGTGGCTGACGACAATGACGGTATTGCTGAAGTCAGCCAGGAAGTCCTCAAGCCAGTGAATTGATTCGAGATCAAGGTGGTTAGTGGGCTCATCGAGGAGGAGGATGTCCGGATTTCCGAAGAGAGCCTGTGCAAGCAGTACACGTACCTTGAGGTTATCCTCGATTTCCTCCATCTTCTTTTCATGGAGAGTCGTCGGAATTCCGAGACCGTCAAGCATCTGTGCGGCCTCACTTTCCGCTTCCCATCCGCCCATCTCGGCAAACTCACTTTCCAGCTCAGCTGCCCTGATACCGTCTTCCTCGGTGAAATCTGCCTTCTCATAGATCTCATCGCGTTCCTTCATAACGGCATAGAGCTTCTCATAGCCCATGATGACGGTATCAATTACTCTGTAGCTGTTGAATGCAAAGTGATCCTGTCTGAGGGTTGTCATTCTTTCACCCGGAGTAATGATGATCTCTCCCGTATCAGGTTCGATCTCACCGGAAAGAATCTTCAGGAAGGTTGACTTTCCCGCACCGTTGGCACCGATGATACCGTAGCAGTTGCCCGGTGTGAACTTGATGTTTACTTCCTTGAACAGAACCTGCGTTCCGTAGGAAAGGGAGATGTTACTTGCTGTGATCATATATTCCTCGCAAAATATGTGTTATTCCATCTGATTAACGTAAAAAAAGGCAGTACCATGTTCCAGATACTGCCGATTAGTTCCTAGGGGAATCGAACCCCTATTTAGAGACTGAGAATCTCCCGTCCTAACCGTTAGACGAAGGAACCATCTCTTCTGGGATGGAGGGATTCGAACCCCCAAAGGCAGAACCAGAATCTGCAGTGTTACCATTACACTACATCCCAATCAATTTGACCTTGATTAACTTACAAGATTGCCCTGAAACAGTCAATACTCTTTTAAAAAAAATTTCATAAAATAAAAAAAATCATTTTCCGTTTATTATAAGTAGGAGTATATGATGACGGAAATCAGACCAAACGAACTTGCAGCATTTCTTAACAGGACCTTCTTCTCAGGCAGAAAGGTCATCGCAAAGGACGATCTTAAGAAATATCCCGACGACGAATCAGCGGCCATTACACAGGCTGTACTTCCCGCTTCAAGTAAAAGCGTGCGTTACAGCAGCAAATACGGAGACATACATATAATGGAGTGCTGAAATAAAAACCGCCAGAGACTGGCGGGCAGAAATCATGGATAGCTCTTCTTGAACGCTGCGACCCTTGAATACGCGGTAAGCTTATCATCATCCTTAAAGCCGTCTTTAAGGTATCTGTAACCAAGCCCTGCGATCATGGCACCATTGTCGGTGCACAGTTTCAGGGACGGGAACGTAACGGTGTATCCCCCCTTCTCCAGCTCTTTCAGTTCACTGCGCAGCAGTGAGTTCGCGGCAACACCGCCGCCTGCGGAAACCCGTTTGAGTCCCGTATCCTTAAGTGCAAGCTTAACTCTCTTCATGAGGATTCCCACCGCTGCCCTCTGGAAGGATGCAGCGATATTCTCAGGCGTTGCCTCCGCATCCCCGTTACGGAACTTGTCCAGCTGGTTTATGACTCCGGTCTTCAGCCCTGAATAGCTCATATCATAGGGATGCTCACCCCTGTCCAGTGTCGGACCCGGAAAGAGGAATGCCATGGGATCACCGGTTTTTGAAAGTCGGTCGATCACAACTCCGCCCGGATATCCGAGATTGTAGAACTTTGCAACCTTATCGAATGCTTCCCCTATTGCATCATCTATCGTGGTTCCCATGACATCCACATCATCATACCCGTTGACACGGCAGATGACGGTGTGTCCGCCGGACACCAGGACACCAAGATAAGGATACTCGAGCGGATTCTCGATCTGGGATGCATAGAGATGAGCCCTGATGTGATCAACACCGAGGATTGGAATGCCAAGGGAAGCGGCAAAGCCTTTTGCAAAGTTCACGCCGACAAGCAGGGATCCAAGGAGTCCCGGCCTGTTGGTAACGGCCACCGCATCCAGATCAGAATAAGTCAGATGCGCCTGCATAACAGCAGCTTTTACCACCTGAGCTATCCACTCTGTGTGAAGGCGTGAAGCCAGTTCAGGCACAACTCCCTGATATGGTTTGTGCAGCTCAATCTGAGTTGCTATGACATTGCTTAAAATATCATGTCCGTCCCTTACAACAGCGGCAGAGCATTCATCACAGCTTGTCTCAATTCCCAGTACGATCATATTTCATCTTCGAAGAGATCATCTTCGTCCTCATAATCAGAGATTTGATCCAGCATCTCAAGCGGCATTATTTCATTGAAATAGGAAGCCACTTTAAGCGACATCGGAGGACCAACCTGAACGGAAGGCGTCTCCTTCACCGGTACTGCCGGAATCATGACCAAAAGGGAATCGGACATAGGGCTTCCGCAGATGAAGCTGAAAGATTCATTGTTAGCCATTACGACCCTCCTGTATCATTTAAGGTAACAATACAACAAAAAGAGTAAAGTGTAAATTTGACTTTACTTTTATTCCGCTTTGGAGTATTCTTGCATCATTGCCGGAGTAGCTCAGGGGTAGAGCACATCACTCGTAATGATGTGGTCAAGGGTTCAATTCCCTTCTCCGGCTTTTTTAATCGATATTAAATTATATAATTTTAATATATTACAAATATGATTATTCATATGTACAAATATAAATCATCGTATTTAACAATACAAATACAAAATAAAAAGGACCGCCGTTTTCAGCGATCGCTTTCTTTATCTCCTTTTGTGTCTTAACTGTTTTCGGACACTTTGCCAATCATCAGCTGGCGCTCCTGCTGTCTGACGGAGTGTCATCAGCAAACTCGTTCTTATGCTCTTCGTATGAGAACGGATAGCTTGCAAGATCACTTCCGACCATTGAGCAGTATGCTTCGCCTGCGTCAACGAGAATGTCCAAAAGGGTTCTTTTCTGTTTCATAAGTTTTCTCCTATGCTCCAAAATCTCTCCGCCTCCAGGAGGCAGAGGTCTGTACGAACCGTTCCTGTTATTCAGGAACTTCTGAATAAGACACATCTTATTCTTCTTTCTCACTGAACCGTTTTCTCCGGTTCACGGCCAAAGATATAAGCATATTTGATTCATTCGTCTATAGGGAAAGTGTAAAATTGTATTCAAATCATAAAATTTTACACAAATTCATCAGTATTATACAAATCATTGACGCTATTTCACACAGATTTGTCAGTAATTGTTTGTATTGAAAAAGATTGTTCAGTGAAAGAACAATCAGGTATTAAAACTAAACCTTATCAAAAGACAAAAAAAAGAGGCACGAAGCCTCTAACCATTACCCTGCGGGCGGGCAGGATTGAACTGCCGACCCCATCCGTGTGAAGGATGTGCTCTCCCACTGAGCTACGCCCGCGTACTGACTCTCTGAGTCAGACAACAGAATTACTATAGACCAATCGAAACTAAAGTTCAAGGGTGCGGGCGCACATAAATGCGCCCTTTATGCGCTACATTATTTGATAAGCTGCTTTATCCAGGCTTTTTCCTTCATGGAAATCTTACCGTCAACAGCACAGATAAGCATGATCACAATGATGATATCAGCCTTAAGTTCCTCAGAGAAAAGACCGATGAGATCAACCATTTCATCCACCCTCTTCTTCATTTCCTTATTGTCAGCTTTCATTGATCTGAAAGCCTTGGCAGTATCTTCATAGTTGACACCATCCCCGAGGAATGCATGAAGCAGAGGAGAAATAAGTGCATATTCCTCTTCACTGAGCTTTCCGTCAGCTGCGATCGCACCATAGATGAACGATGCGAAGATTTCAGCTCCTGTAAGTCCATCCTCGCTGAATGCCATGAGAACAGGAAGTATTGCTTCCGACTTCATTGCAAGAACGTCAGCATAAGTTTCTGCATCGATCTGCTCAAATTCCTTGCAGAGTTTATCAAAATCCTTCATTTCTTAATCTCCTTCTCTTCAAATATCGCAAAAATTCAGAAAACGGCAAGAAGGATATTCTGTATCATCGGACCTGCTTTGTGAGCATGAGAAGATAATCAGATGCAGCAGGTACTGAAAGTGAGAGTGAATATGAGAAACCATCCATATTCCAGATGGCAGCCGAGAACATTCCATCGTTCCCCTTAATGGTGATCCCATCCTCACTTATAACATTACCGTAGCTGTTATAATCTCCGCTGATGTCACTGTTCCCTGCCTGTTTTCTCACACGGATTTCATCTTCCATGCCGTTTTCAAAGATGATCTCAAGCATTTTGTCATCCGCTGCTGTCAGCACACGGTAATGCACGTCATCATACTCTTCCGGAAATTCCGGAAGAGTTATGGAAAATCCGCAAAGATTCCCGGCTTCCGTGAGGGAACTCACGTCAGTGAAGGGATTTGCAAGTCCTGCAAATCCTGCTTCCTTCTCAGTACCTTTACATGAGACAAGTGACAACACCAGTAAAAGTAGAATAATAGCTCTTCTCATAATCATTTACCCGAAACTGAAAGATTTCTGACAAGCACTGAAGGAGAGCCGAACCTGCTCTCTGCAAGAGTAACGTCAAACTCAAGGTCATCGGCAACCGCATCGGCATTTTCAAGCAGTTCATAGAAATTTCCGCTGACGGTGAATTCCTTTACAGCCTGTCCTGCCTTACCGTCCCTGATGAGGAAACCGGCACTTTCAATGGAGAAGTCACCGCTGATGTCATCCGCTCCGGCATGGAAGCCTTTCATCTCAGTAACGTAAATACCGCCTTCTGCTTTCCTGAAGACATCTTCCAGGCTCTCCTTTCCCGGAGCAATGTAGAATGAATATGAAGTTATTCCTCCGTTACCGGAAGAAGCACTTCTGAAGCCGTTTCCCGTTGTTTTCTTCCCGCACCTTGCGGCAAACTCCATATTGTAAAGAAGTGTGTTCAGGACTCCGTCCTTAATGACTTCCTTCGTATATACGGGACATCCGTCACCGTCATATGAAACCTGACATCTGTATCCGGGATAGAGAGGATCATCAATGATCGTGATGCACTCTGACGCAACCTTCTCACCTTCCCTCCCCTTGAACCTTGTCAGGTCATAGGCACTGCTCTTTCCTGAGAACACGCTGAAAAAAGTATCAAGAATCTGCTGCATCGAGTCCGGAGAGAAGACAATGTCATACTTGCCGCCCGTCACTTTCTCACCATGAAGACTATTCACTGCCTTCGTCACAGCTTCAGTCACATCCGCATCAAGATTGCCTTCCTTAACGCTGTACGCATTCTTTACGTCCTCAGCTTCACAGACCTTGGCATTGGCCATTACATAGCAGTCGTCAAGATGACTTGAAAGTTCAACACCTCTGGAAGATGCATAATACTTAACTGCCCTGCCGTAAGCGGAGGATGCAGTTGAGCCATCAGACACTCTGTCATCAGCGTCCATTATCTCAGAAAGCTTCTTCAAAGCAGCATTCTTCACATCCCTGAGGTTTATGTTCATTTCCTCAAAGCTCTCGGTCTCAGGATATGAGCAGCCTCCTTCGAAGAGAGGAGCCGTTACTTTCTTCTCACCTGACACTGCATTGTCGTATGAGCGGGAAATAAGATCCCTGATTTCAGAAACATCAAGGGATTCCGTCATCGCAGTTCCCTCAAATCCTCCGGTTATCACCCTCACGGCCATTGCGGTTGAAAGCGATGATGCTTCTTTGATTATCTCACCTTTGAAAGCTGAGGCTGATACATCCTCACTTTCACTTATTATGAGTTCCCAGTCAGTAATGGGGAAAGCGGCTGCACATGAAGCGGTTTCTTCCTTAAGGCATCTGAATTTATCCATTATCTTCCTCCTACTGTTATCGAGCTTACCCTGATAAGAGGCTGACCGACGTCAGTCGGTACGCTTCCTGATGATGAACCGCACATACCCTGTCCGGTAAGCATGTGCTTTCCTACCATGTCAATCTTCTGTATTACTTCTGAACCCTTACCGATGAGGGAACATCCCCTTACAGGATATGTGATCTTACCGTTTTCGATCATATATGCTTCATCAACCGCAAAGTTGAATGCTCCTGTCATTGGATTAACGGAACCTCCGCCCATCTTCCTGGCATAAATGCCCTTCTCTATTGATGCAATAATATCTTCGTCTTCATCGTTTCCTGCGGCAATATATGTGTTTGTCATCCTTGAAGTTGGGCAGTATGAGTAGTCCTGACGTCTTGCAGAACCGCTTGATGGCATGTTCATCCTTCGTCCGTTGAACCTGTCAACCATGTATCTTTTCAGAATACCGTTTTCTATAAGCACTTTCTTCTCGGAAGGAGTTCCTTCATCATCGATGTTGATCGAGCCCCAGGCATTGGGAATGGTTCCGTCATCTATGGCCGTAACCTTTTCATTCGCGATTTTCTCTCCGACCTTGCCGCAGAACTCACTGTTACCGTAAGCAACGGCACTGGCTTCCAGGCTGTGTCCCGTGGACTCATGGAAGATCACTCCGCCGAATCCGTTCTCGATTGCAACAGGATAAACACCTGCGGTGCAGTAACCTGCACGGATGTTCACAAGCGCACTTCTTGCAGCTTCCTCTCCTATTGACCGAGGAGTGATGGTATCAAACATCTCAAGCCCCATCCTGCGTCCCGGCGCACACGAACCGACCTGGTTTTCCCCCCTGTCGGAGGCAACCGCATGAACCATCATTCTGGTTCTTATCTGCCTGTCACCTGTGAGTAGTCCTTCGGAGTTTGCAACGAGTATTTCCCTGTCCACATCAAGATATGCACCCATAACCTGACAGATGAGATCACTTTTTGAATATGCAGAGGCCATACCTTCCCTGATAAGGTCCATCTTCTCCCTGTTGGAAACGGAAGAAGGAACTGTTTCAATCTTATGGATATTGGTATTTACTCTTTCATGAAGGGTAAATGCAGGGACAATTCTCTTTCCATCAGCAATGGAAAGAGCTACATTAAGCGCACACTTTTTCACACCTTCAGCGGAAAGATCCGTTGTGGATGCACATGCACTTCTGAGTCCAAGGTATGCCCTCACCCCTACTCCAGATATGGTTCTGTCCAATATTGAATCAGTCTCAGCCTTCTCACTCTTCTGAACCATTGTTATGTTCTTGTTGATGCTTCTTTCAACAAAGACTTCGGCAAAGTCAGCACCTGTAGACAAGGCAGTATCAAGTGCGAGATATATTTTATCAATGCTTAACAGCATCCGGTTCCTCCTTTTCACTCATTTTCAGTTCCTTCATGGAAACAAGGTAAATAATAACTGCCCCGATTGCAAATGTAAGGATGGAAAGCGGAATCTCCCATCCCGAGGGATTACCCGGATAGATCGGAACGATCGATCCGATGAGGAATCCCAGAATGATCAGGTATGTAGCCTCAGGAGCCTTTGACAGGCAGATATCAAGTATCTTGGTAAGCAGCACGACTCCAAGCACGAATCCGATCCCGAAAGGTATGAGCACAACTATGTTCAGCGTACTGACAGCATTCATGATGAAATCATAGGAGCCAAGGATCAGAAGCAGGTATGAAAAACTTATACCCGGAAGTATGAATCCTACTGCAACGACTATTCCGGTCACGCACTGACTTAAAGCCAGTGTTAACGAAAAAGGAGCATTGGGGTCAAACTCGAGTTTCGGAATGAGCTGACAGCTCAGAACAATGATCACACCGATTACAAAGTAAAGAACATCTTTAACCTTTACATTCTTTACTCCCGACTTTTTGTAAAGCATCGGTACTGAACCGAAAACAAGTCCGATGAAAAAGAACATCGCAACTTTCGGGAACATGTCAATGACAGCAAGTATCGGCTTTGCACAGAGGAAAATCCCGAGAAGTGCGAATATGGCGAACTCAGCGAGGAATGCAATGTTTTTCTTTATATCCTTAAAGAATGAACTTACTGCAGTGATAAGGCGTCCGTAAATTCCCAGGACCATTGCCATGGATCCTCCGGAAATGCCGGGAACCATCATCGTGGAACCCACGATAAAACCTTTTATGATAGTTTCTGGATGTAACATGGTGTTAATATACAATGGATATAAAAAATAAGCCACATACGAAGATGTGGCATGTAATCCGATGAGTTTATGTTATCTTTCCCAGAAGAGGTTCATTCTTATGGTAAGAGCATCGACAGGCTTATCAAGAAGCTTCGCACCGAACTCGAGGCGATAGTAGGATGCTTCGAGGTGGATGACGTTCAGGATGTTGATACCTGCACCGATTGATACATAACCTCTGTTGAGACCGGCCCTGAGCTCAAGAAGAGTGAAGAGCTCAAATTCCATACCGGCCTTGATGTGACCAAGAATATTTGATCCGGAGAAATCCTTGCAAAGTCCGATGACATCAACAAGATCAATTGCGATGTTCGGGTTTGCAAGCCAGGAAAGACCATACTTGGGCTTCCAGCCGAAACCGATATCAAGTGACCAGGGGCTGTCAAGCGTAACATTGCCCTTAAGGACACCAGTAGGATTGTCCATAGTATTCTTAAGACTGTCCATTATCTGAGCTTTGAAATTACCGTTAAGGTTTCTTGCAACAGCGCTGAACGTGAATCCGACAGGAAGATTAAGGTTAATACCTAAATCAACAGGAATTGAATAAGCGAACATGACAGCTTTGCCTTCCTGAAGGGTCTTCAGTATCTGATCCATGTTGTTGATGTTATTCAGAACATAATTTGCATCGACCTTCTCATAATATCCTCTGAGATCGAATCTTGCCACAGCACCGATATCAAAGTTAACAGGAGAATTCCTGAAGAACCTGAAACCAAGACCTGCGGAAAGAACTGCATCAACCTGAGGAACGATTGCAACATCAAGAGCACTTGTGGCAGGTGTGTAAGTAAGCATGTTGACCTGTGTGTCAAGAGCAAGGGCGAATCGTCCCATCTTTGCGCCTACACCTGCATCAAAAGTCATTACATTGTTGTAACCGGCCTTACCGAAAATTCCAAGAACAGTTTCAGCGTATTTGCCGACGTTTTCCTGAATACTGGAAGCATTCTCGATGATTCCGGTTGCAACGAAATCACGGGCATTGTAAAGAGTGATTGCCACGTTCGGGACATTCCATACAAGGCCCTTCTCTCCGAGGGAAGCAGGGTTTACATAGAGCGCATCCTGATTGGATCTGAGAGCGATACCTGCACCGCCCATTGCAAGCATTCTTGCACTGGTCTTTGAGTATGGATTGGCAACAAGCTTGTATGAAACATCAGTTGACGGAGTAAAAGGTTCAGCAGCAAATACTGATGAAACAGAAACCACGATAAGTAATGTAACTGCAATTATTTTCTTAAAACTTTTCATTTCTGTTCCTCCTGTCATTTACTTGCTTTCATATCATCGATGATCTTCTGAAGCCATCCGCCAATGGAATCTATTGTTTCACCACCGGAAGAAATCTTCAGAGCTGAAAGAAGATCTGAAACATTGAGACCACCCGAAATAAGCATGTTATCTGCTGTAACAGCAACACCCTGCAATCTCTCAAGAATATCAATTGCAAGATCCTTGTAACCATTTGCATCGCTTGCTCCACCGATTAACTTATTGAGGTAATAGGAATATGAGTCAGAAGCTAATTCATATTCAGTGAACATCTTAGGTGAAGACTGAACGATATCGATTATGATGTCACAAAGAGGAGCAAACTTTGTATCATTCACTTTTACTTTGTAAGCAGGATCAAGAATGGTTGAGAAGATTGCAGCATTCATAAGTTCAAGTACGGAACCTGTTGTTGCAGTTGCCTTAAGGGAAGGATCAGTAATGTTCTTATTTGCACCAACTACAGCATAGGTCAGATTCCTTGACTCAACCATGTTCCTGTATGAATTATACTTTGACATGTATTTGGAAGAATCAGTACCAAGACTGTTCTTTATCAGGTTAATGACAACCTTAAGATACTTCGGATCAAGCTTGCTGCTATCGATATTGATCGCAGCTTTGGATCCAACGTTTGTGAATGCATCAAATAGACCTTCGGTCTGGAGAATATCAACACTTCCGGAAGCAATCTTAGCTGTTGCATAGAGCGTAAGTGTATCATTTACAAGTTCCTTGACATCATCATTTTCAAGAATGTCAGCAGATCCTGCAGAGTTGGCAATTGCTTCTGAAGCTTTTGCAGCAGATACTGCAATATTGGTTAACAGCTGAGCCTGAACCTTGTCAGCTTCAGTAATTGTTGCATAGGGATCAGTTGCAACCTTTGCAAGCTGATCTGAAAGGCCAGTTAGGATAGAAGCAACCTGTTTGACTTCGGTAGAAGAAGTTTCAGTAACATTAAGCATACTAACTGCAGAATTAATTGCACCTGAAGTAATCGCCATGGTTCCCTTTACGGCATTTTTTTCTTTTTCATCGGTAACAACTGTTTCCATCTTATCCTGCAGAGCTTTCTGACTGGCTTCATTTGTGGCACTGTTTATCGCACTGGTAAAAGCAGCTTTCTGTTCTGCAGTCTGGGGAGCAAGAGCACCCTTGCTGGCAGCTGCTGCAAGCTCCGAACTAAGCTTGATGTTTCCAACTGAAGCAAGTACTTCAAGGTCGCCTTCAAGCTTTACTTCTCCATCAGGTGCGACAGTGATATCAGCTGGTTTGCTTTCCATGGCCTTGAGAGCATTATCAGCTGCGGATGTATCTGGTTTTACCATCCCTGTTTTTTCATAAACGTTTACATTCGTGCTGTCCATGACCTTCAGAAGCGTGTCAGTGATGCTTCCGCTGCATGAGACAAACATGAATAAAGTGACTGTGAGAAGAACACAGACGGAAATTATGCGTTTTTTCATAACTCCTCCTCAAAAAATATATCGGATAGCCTCATTATAAGGTCATATCCGATAAAAAAACAATGGTTTGTTGTATTCGTTACACTATTTCAGAATGTGTTGGAATCAGGAGAACAGCTGCCCTTCAAGGTTCAGTTTTTCCTTATATGGGAAGGTATTGTCAAACTTGTCAGCATCAGATTCATCCACATAATATACTGATGGAGTTATGTAATTGGCTCCTTCAGATTCATCCAGATAGCCCCTCTCCAGCTCTCTGCATAAAAGAAAGTCTACTGACTGTCCGTGATAAAGAATTCCTCTGTCGGAGGCACGGGTAAATCCCAGTTTTCCATAGAAATCAATGTTGCCTTCCATCAGCAGGGCTTTTATACCGTATTCCTTTGCTTTGTTCATGGCATAAGCAAGAAGTACTGTTCCGTAGTTCTTCCTCTTTTTATCAGGTCTGATCCCGATCGGACCGAAGGTGGCGATCGATTGCTTTGAACCATCCTTCATGGTAAGTTCCGCTTCATGGAAAACGACCTGCCCTATCAACTCCCCGTCTTCTTCCATGACGAAGTTCAGATCATTAATGAATCCCGGTGACTCACGCATCAAGTGAAGCACATAGTGCTCAAGACAACCCGGTTTATAGACGTTCCAGAATGCTTCCCTTACAAGGTTTTCATTATTCCTTTCATCGCTCTTTTCTTCTCTTCTTATAACAAGACTCATAGTTTATCCTCCGTATATCTTGATTTGAATGTCTGGTATTGGTTTCTCAGTCTTTCAACAAGGATTACCCTGTCGGCACTGTGATCGGAAAGGGAAAGCATCGTGAAAAAGGGAGCAAAGAACTCAATTGAGAGCTGTTTTGCATCACATTTTCTGATCTTTCCCTCATCCATCAAAGATGTAAGTATCTTCTCTGTGTATTCCAGCGGACCGTTCATGAATACATCCTGATAGAGATGAATCATTTCAGCATTCCTGAACTGTTCAAGTGTCACCATTCTCCTGAATGCTGAGCCGAAATCATCGAGGGTGAAGAACTGGAACTGTTTCAGGGTGAATTCAATTAAATCATCGATTGATGAGACATGATAATCGCCTTCCTTTTCAAGAGGAAGGTTACTGCTTTGAGCATTTTCCCTGTCTTCACCGGTTACTCTTGCAAGAATATCCCTGAATATTGCTTCCTTACTTTCATAATGTCTGTACAGTGCTCCCTTCGTCACGCCAAGCTCAGTGGAAAGCATTTCCACTGAGACTGCATCAAAACCGTATTTACTGAACAGCTCAAGGGCTGTTCTCATGATTTTTTCCTTTGTGGTTTTCATCTTTTCCGATGTAAACAATCGTTTACAATCGAAAGTAAACAACTGTTTACATATTTTGTCAAGTCTTATATTTACTGAATCCAAAGCGTGGAAGAGCGTAATTACTTGAATATTAAGACATTACACACTGAATCAAATTTATGTGGCTTGCGGATTTTATCATTGAACGATAAAAACTTGTATCCTTTACATGTTAAATAGGTTATATTTATACATTATTATTTGTATGGAGGATTAAATGAACAAACATAAGATATCCATTGTTCTTCTTGCACTGCTTCTTGTCGGCATGCTCATGTCATGCAGCAATAAGACACCCGGAGCTTCTGCAGTAGGACTTAATGTTGGAAGAGTCGGTACTGTGTTTGCCGATCCTGGCTACAAGTACGATATTGCATACAAAAATGGTTCTACCAGATACATTGCGGATGTTACCGTAAGCCTGTCCAATGGATCATATAAGTACCCATCATCTGTTAAAGGAGAATTGCTTAAGCTTAATGGATCTGATTGGGTAAGCGTACAGAATAATATTACCGGACAGATAGTATTTACCGAAAGCGGAACATATAAAGTAAAGTATACTGCTGATGGTTTTACCGCTGATACAGGAGAATTCCCGGTTTATAAGCCTGGTGAGCTTTATGATTTCTCTGCAACAAAATCCGCTTATGCAGCAGGAGCACAGATGACCAGACTAGATTTCACGTATACTTACTGCTACAAAGATGAAAGCGGTTCCATTGCAGTAACAAATTCTGTGCCCAACAGGGATGTATCCATCTATACCCGTGACGAACAACTGACTTTCGTCACTCTGCTTGATGATCAGGATACATATAAGTATGCCGATAAGGTAATAGCAGGCATACTAATTGAAAGTCCGGAAAATCCAGAAGGATTTGTAAACATGGAAATTGAAATCACGGTCCTTAATAACTGTACTTCGGATATTAAGAGTTCAGCTTATTATAAGCCAAAGAGCGGATCTACCGATACTTATGAATTCTCAGGCTACATTTACAGAAAATTCTACAATGATGAGGGAAAGAATATAGGAAGTGTTAAAATTCTCAGTAAGACAGATGACGGAGCCAAAATTACTGATGAATATAAAATTAAAATCAGTGCTTTTATTCCAAGTGAGGATACACTAACCCCAGCTCAGCTTCTAGAAGAATACAAAAAAGTAACTTTATGGAATGATGCATCAGAAGGTACATTTGTAGAACAGTCTTTTACCGGTTCAGGATATTTACTGCTGAAGATTACTGAAGAATCCACTGAACTCACAGCTAATAATCCTGCATATATCAGGGTCAGAAAAAGAGTTTAATCACGTTCTGTTTAAATTCAATGCTGTTGTTATTCAGCTGAGAATAACAGCTTTATTTTCTGTTGATGCAAAAAGATCCCGGCGCTTGTCCGGGATCTATTGTTTAGTAAGAACGTGCTGTAATCAGTTCTTCTTTGCGATTGCTGCCTGAGCTGCAGCAAGGCGTGCGATAGGTACGCGGAACGGAGAACAGGAGACGTAGTTGAGACCGACTTCCTGACAGAATGCGATCGTCTTGGGATCTCCTCCGTGCTCACCGCAGATACCGAGCTTGATGTCGGGTCTGACTGATCTTCCGAGTCCTGCAGCCATCTTGACGAGCTTACCGACACCGTCGAAATCGATTGTGGCAAACGGATCGTATTCATAGAACTGCTTGTCAGGATCGTTGACATAGTGTCCCAGGAAGGATGCAGCGTCATCACGTGAGAAACCGCATGTCATCTGTGTAAGGTCGTTCGTACCGAAGCTGAAGAACTCCGCGGTCTTTGCAATCTCATCGGCCGTAATTGCGGCACGGGGTACTTCGATCATGGTACCGATCTTGTAGCTGACCTTGAGGCCCTGCTCATCGAATACCTTCTCGATTACTTCAATTGCCTTTTCACGGCAGAAGTTGAATTCCTTATAGATGCCTACGAGCGGGATCATGATTTCAGGCTTTACGTCATAGCCTTCCCTCTTGGCCTGGATTGCGGCCTCGATGATTGCCCTTACCTGCATTGCCAGGATTTCAGGATAAACGACTGCAAGGCGGCAGCCTCTGAAACCGAGCATCGGGTTGAACTCATGGAGCTTGCTGATCTTCTGTGCGATTTCCTCAACGCTGATACCGAGCTGAAGGGCTGTCTCGTGACGGGTCGTGCTGTCGTTTGGCAGGAACTCGTGGAGAGGAGGATCCAGGAGACGGATGGTTACCGGAAGACCGTTGAGTTCCTTGAAGATATTATAGAAGTCACCTCTCTGCATCGGGAGGAGCTCTGAAAGAGCCTGTTCCCTTGCGCCGATGGTGTCTGCAAGGATCATCTTTCTCATGGAAAGGATGCGGTTTCCGCCGAAGAACATGTGCTCTGTTCTGCAAAGTCCTATACCTTCAGCACCGAGAAGCACAGCATGGTGTGCATCTTTAGGTGTATCGGCATTTGTTCTGACGCCCATGGTCTTGATCTCGTTGACGTAGCTCATGAACTTCCTGTAGTTCTGGAACAGAAGTGATTCGCTTTCCCTCATCGTTCCGTCAAGAACCTGCATGATTTCACTGGGCTTTACGGGAATCTTCTGTGTGTAGACTGCACCCGTGAATCCATCGATTGCCATGTAGTCACCTTCAGTAAGCATTGTGCCGTTGACTGTAAGTGTCTTCTTCCTTTCATCGATGTGGATCTCACCGCAGCCTGATACACAGGGGCATCCCATGCCTCTTGCGACAACCGCTGCGTGGCTTGTCATACCGCCCCGGCATGTAACGACACCGCGGGATACTGCCATGCCGCCGATATCTTCGGGAGATGTTTCCTCACGGACGAGGATGACATCCTTGCCTTCCGCAGCAGCTTCCTCGGCAGCCTTTGCCGTGAAGTAGATCTGACCGCATGCTCCGCCGGGTGATGCGTTGAGACCAGTGGTTGCAACCTTGCAGTTGAGGTCCCTGATGATCTTGTTGTCAAGGATCGGGGCAAAGAGCTTGTTGAACTCCTGTGCGGGAACTCTTGAAACGGCTGTTTCCTTGCTGATGAGACCCTCTTCAACCATCTCAACCTGGCTTCTGAGCCATGAGAAGATGGTTCTCTTACCGTTACGGGTCTGGAGCATGTAGAGTTTTCCTTCCTGGATCGTGAACTCCAGATCCTGCATGTCATGGTAGTGCTGCTCGAGTGTCGTCCTGATGTCACAGAGCTGCTGGTAGACTTCGGGGTTGACGTTTTTGAGTGTATCGATCGTCTGGGGTGTCCTGATACCTGCAACAACATCCTCACCCTGAGCATTCATGAGATACTCACCGAAGAACTTGTTTTCACCTGATGACGGGTCACGTGTGAACGCAACACCGGTACCGGAAGTCTCGCCCATGTTACCGAAGACCATGCACTGAACGTTTACTGCAGTTCCGAGCAGTCCGCGGATGTCGTTCATGAGGCGGTATTTGATTGCTCTTTCGTTGTTCCAGGAATTGAATACGGCATCAATGGTCTTGAAGAGCTGATACTCGGGATCAACGGGGAATTCCTCACCGGTGAACTTTTTGTAAACGATCTTGTATCTCTTAATGACTTCCTTAAGATTCTCAACATCAAGCTCAGTGTCGAACTTCTTGCCGTTCTCGTCCTTGACTGACTGAAGGACTCTCTCAAACTCAGAGTGGGGAACACCCATTACGACATCGCCGAACATCTGGATGAAGCGTCTGTAACTGTCCCATGCAAATCTTTCATTGCCTGTCTTTTTGATCAGAGCCTGAAGTGAATCGGGATTGAGACCGAGATTGAGAACCGTGTCCATCATACCGGGCATGGACTGTGCGGCACCGGAACGGACTGAAACGAGAAGCGGGTTTTCCCTGTCCCCGAGCTTTGCGCCCATAAGCTTCTCAAGCTTGTGGAGGTTCTCGATTACCTCTTCCCTGAGGCCTTCGGGATAACCGCCTTTATGTGAGTCAAAATATGCGCAGGCTTCGGTCGTGATCGTGAATCCGGGAGGAACCGGAAGGCCGATGCTGGTCATGTCTGCCAGGTTGGCACCCTTACCTCCGAGGAGTGCCTTCATGTCGGCAGAGCCTTCGGTCATTCCTTTTCCGAAGAAATAAACATACTTCTTTTTTTCGTTGCTCATTACAATTTCCTTCTTTTTATGAGAATAAATAGCACAATAATTCTATCAGAATTCAGCATTATGTCAATTCATTATTTATTTCCCGTAACTGTAATAAATGAAACAGTGTTTCAATCCGAACATAAAAAAAAGAGAACCGGGTGTTTTTCAGTCCCCCGGTCCGTCATATGTCATGCTATCCTGTAACTCTCTATGAGTCTGTATCTTGCAGGCATCTTCATCTTCTCTATCGCCCTCTTCTCGATCTGGCGGATACGCTCCTTGGTAAGTCCGTAGAGATCGCCGATCTCCTTGAGTGACATGGGCTTCGTGTCATGGAGGCCGAATCGGAGTATGATGATGTCCCTCTCCTTTTCGGTAAGTGTTGAGAGAAGTGTTTCCACATCTTCCTTAAGGCTTGTCTGCATCAGTTCCTCTTCAGGACCCATCTTGTCGTCCTCGATGAAGTCACCGACCTTCGAGTCGCTGATTTCACCCTTTGATGCAACGGGAGCATCGAAGGAAACCATCTCACGGGATACTGCAAGAAGGTCGCGGATTAGATCGGGCTCAAGCCCGCTTTCAGCGGCAATGTCCTCAACGCTCACATCGGATGAACCGCTTTCATGGATGAGTGCCTTCTGGATCTTCTGGATCTGAAAGAGTTCATTTGCACGGTTTAATGGAAGTCTCACTGCCCTGCTCTTCTCGCATACTGCCTTGAGGATGGACTGTCTGATCCACCATACCGCATATGAAATGAAGTGGTAACCCTTTTCCGGCTCAAACTTGTCCAGTGCGGTCAGAAGTCCCAGATTTCCTTCATTGATGAGATCCTCAAGGGGAAGTCCCTGTCCCTGATATTTCTTTGCAACAGTTACGACAAAGCGGAGGTTTGCGTTGATGAGCTTCTCCCTTGCCATCTTATCGCCCGCCTTTGCCTTCAGAGCTAATTCACTCTCTTCCTCGTGCGAGATCATCGGTATGCGGTTGATCTCCTTTAAGTAGATTGAGAGTACATCCTTGTCATCTTCATAAGCTGATTCAGCATTCAACATTCTTGCCATTTTCGTTAGCTCCTTATGCCATTGATAAAGCAGGTATCGTGCCAACTTTTGCTTATGTTTATTATTTTCTTATATTTCAAGTATTTGCTTTTATTAATGCTTTATGTGTTTCCTGTGAAGAACGAGTCATATTGACACAATGTCATTTCGGATGCCCGTTTTCAGGGCTATTTTGACACAGAGACTCAGAAGGAACTGCATTTCGGGTCATTCTGACCCGGAAATATGATCCGCGCGTTTTTCAGTATTGAATAACGGCCTTCCTCAGTGATCTGGAACATGCTGTTCTCGATTTCATCAATGAGATCAAGATAAGTGCTCTTTATGAGATCAGATATCATGTCACCTTCGGGAAGGGACATGATGATGCGCTTCTTCAGGGAAAGATATCTGCAGAACTGGTAAGCAAAAAAGGAAGAAAACGAGGGAGTGTTGGTTTCCTCATCCGTGCATCGTAAGTAGAATGCGCATGTATAGAGTTTCTTTGCCTCGCGCTTTGCTCCTTTCTTCGCACTCTCTGCTGCTTCAGTGAAAATACTAATGCTCTTTTCCAGACGTTCCCTGTTCATATGATTTTTCTCTATAGAGACTAATATAATATCATTTATCACATCGGCAACAGGAAACGGGAAAAAAAGTCACGGTGTGCGATTTTTTCTCACAGTCCCTTTTCCCCTTGCCGATTTAACCCGCCTTGGGTATATTAAGCAATGCAGTTCAGATCATAATAATTAAGGAGATATACAGAAGTATGAAAATCATTCCTTTGAACGACAGGGTACTC
>JBJEWN010000027.1:0-1505 GCA_051885075.1 Bullifex sp. | reverse complement strand
CAGCTGTTTCAGAGGTACATCAGATATTGAGTGTCTTTTCTGTGGGAAGTTGAGGGTAATGGTAAGACCATGTGCCGCCAATGCCTGCATGTTTTTCTTCTTGGAACAAAATCATATTTACCCGCAGACAGAAGTTGTTTGATACTTGCCAGATACTTTATAAAGTCATCTTTTCCAGCATGATTACTCAACCGGCACCTCCTCTGTCATGTATATTATTCACGTTCTTTACAGTCAAATCAAGAGAGAATGCGGTCATATAACCGCATTATTGTCAAGTATATATAGTTGGAAAAGATTCGATCAGCCGATTTACAATCAACAATGTAAGTGCAGTATTATCGAATAATTCTGCACCTGAATGTTTTATATATCAGAAGAATGCAACAGAGAGATTTACTGTCCTGATCAGATGAACAGCTCCGGATTGAGTGTTATGCCGCTCTGCTCAATGATGAAGTAGAGGGTTGATGGGACGAGGGAGGAAAGCCCAACTGATGCTATGATATCGCCTTTCTCCACTTCGCTTCCGACCTTGACTTCCACTCTCTCGAGGTATGCGTATGTGGTCTTGTAGCCTTCGTCGTGGCTTATCACGACAAAGCGTCCGAGTTCTTCATTCACCCCTGCATCGACGACAGCGCCTTTGCATGCGGCAGTGACGGGTGTTCCTGCGGCTGATGATATCCAGATACCCTTGAGGTTCTTTCCGTCCTTTGCCTGTCCGTAGGATGCGGTGACGGAACCTTTAAGCGGGGAAGAGAAACTGATGACAGATTCGGAGACGGCACCTGCACTCTGTACGGGATCGGGAATGAAGAGTTCCTGTCCGACCCTGATGTTCTCACTCTTTAAGCCATTGAGTTCCTGCAGTTCCTTCCAGGACATGTCAAGTTCGAATCTTCTTACGATCGTGCTCAGCATGTCACCGTCCTTGACTGTGTAGTATACACCGTCCCTGTCAGGGATGCGGAGGGTAACTCCGGCCGTAACCGCTGCCACGTTCCTTATTTTATTGACGCTGATGAGTGTTTCAGGTTTAAGACCATGCTTTTCGGCAATGTCCACAAGTGTTTCCCCTTCCTGCACCGTGTAATCAGTGAAGAAGAGCTTTCCGTTTGAGCCTGCACTCTGTGTCTTAATTGCTTCTGAAATATCCCTGGCCGCCGTCGTCACCGGAACTGTCTGCTTAACGACAGGCTGCACGCTTATGACTTCGGGTTCTGCTGGAACTGAAGCTTCCTGAGGTTCCTCCGCTATTGTCCTTACGGGTTCCTTGACTTCAACGCTTATGGGTTCATGAGTTTTAACTTCTTCCGTCTTTTGCTCACGGGGAGGTGCGAAAAGGAGATAGAGCACGACTGCGACCAGACAGAGCAGCACGCAGAATGCCGCAATCATGCCTACCCTCGGGGACCCTGAATTCTTCCTGCCCCGTGGATCGGGACTGATCATATCATCGTAACTTTCTCTGCCCATTTATTTTTTGACAAACCTCTGTATTA
>JBJEWN010000026.1:0-5781 GCA_051885075.1 Bullifex sp. | reverse complement strand
AAAGCCTATTCTCTTTATTTCCTTATCGGAACAGGCAACCTGCACACCGTTAAGCGATGCGTCAAAAGGGAAGCTGCCTATAGCCAGTCTTTCTTTCAGGAATGCATCCAGTTCATTCAGTTTCATGGAGTAAAGTATAATACGTTGACACAGTTTTTTCCACCTCATATCATTTTCCCCATGATCAGAGAACTTAACAGGGAAGAGATCTGTTTTTCATATTCCGTTACCGATGAGGATCTGGCCAGGGCAGAGCACAGGATCGTGGGACAGGAAAGGGCACTGATGGCACTCCGGACGGGGCTTTTAACCGACAGGACCGGATACAACATCTTCATCAGCGGGGAACCGGGAACGGGAAAACTTTCATCACTCAGGGCGGAAGCCGCGGCACTTGATGCCGGTGATTCAGTCATCAGGGATGTGGTATATCTGGCAAATCCCTCAAATCCCATGTCTCCGGTATCCCTTACACTCAATAAAGGACACGGCAGGCTGCTTAAGGAAGTGCTGTCTGAAATGAATGATGAAAACCGCCTGGCGGTCCTTGATGAAGCATCCCGGCTGATCCCCGAAGCGGACAGCTACATCAGCTCCCTTAAGAGATTCCGGTACAGTGAAGCATGCAGCTGCGTCAATCTGGCGCTGGACAGGAGCAATGAAACCGCAAGACCATTCATCGTGGAATCCCATCCGACTTTTGAAAATCTTTTCGGTTACCGGGACACATCGGAAAAATATCCCCACATGGCAGTGAGGATCGGCTCCTACACTGCCGCATCGGGAGGTTTTCTCGTGCTCACTGCCGATGAAGTGCTTGCGCAGAAAGGACTGTGGGATGCGATAAAGCGGCACCTCGATTCCACGGCAATGGCAATGACCACGCCAGGGGTGCAGGGATCGCTGGGAAAGGAAGAACGACTCAGACCGGAGCCTGTTGCACTTGCTACCAAGGTAATCCTCCTCGGCAGTGAGGATATCTACGAGGAACTCTGTGAGAAGGATGAAGCATTTCTAAGGCTCTTCAAGGTCGCACCTCAGTTTGATTCCCAGATGGATGCAGATGAGGAGAACATACTTGGAACACTCGGCTATATAAGGAGCATCGAACCTGACATAACTAAGGAAGCCGCATCGGAACTGCTGCGCTTTTCATCCCGGCTATGCGAGGACCGTGGACAGCTGACCACAAGAATGGGTCTCATCGGGGATCTGATGAGTGAAGCCCGACTTGCAGGAAAAGGACATGTTACAGGGGAGTCAGTAAGGACTGCCATAAACAGAAGGGCATATCTTACCGATATTCTGGAAGAGAGGATCAATCAGGAAATAAAGGACGGAGAGCTGCTTGTGAGCACCGACGGATCAAAAGTCGGCATGATAAACGGACTTGCAGTGATGGACAGGGGCACAAGCTCATTCGGAACTCCCGCACAGATATCGGCAACGGTTGCTCCCGGCAGTGAGGGAATCGTGAACATCGAGCATGAAGCAGGTCTCAGCGGCGAGATTCATGACAAGGGCATTCTTATTCTTGAAGGCTATCTCAGGAAGAACTATGCACGCTCCTTCCCCCTTTCCATCTATGCAGGGCTGTGTTTCGAGCAGAATTACAGCGAAGTTGACGGTGACTCCGCATCATCATCCGAGCTTTATGCCCTGCTTTCTGCCATCGGGGACATTCCGGTTCGCCAGGACATTGCGATAACGGGCTCAGTTAACCAGATGGGAACACTCCAGCCGGTAAGCGGGATAAACGAGAAGATTACCGGATTCTGGCATACATGCAGACTCTGCGGTCTCACCGGAAGACAGGGTGTCGTCATTCCGAAACAGAACATCCGTTCCCTCATCCTCCCCTATGAGGTGGAGGAAGCGATATCCAGGGGAGAATTCCATCTTTGGGCACTTTCCACGATTGAGGAAGGCATGGAACTGCTTACAGGTCTTCCCGGAAGTGACAGGGACAGAAAGGGTAACTTCCGGCCCGGAACATTCAACCGCATGATCGAGGACAGTTTAAGGAAGCTCTACGAAAGCGGGAAAGGCTCCTGAGACCACTCGTAGAGCAGGATACCGGCTGCAACGGATACGTTTATCGATCCTTTAGCTCCGTAAAGAGGTATGGTTACCCTGCAGTTTTCCGCAAGGGCAAGGCACTCAGGGGAGACTCCGCTCTCCTCTGACCCGATTATGCACGTTCCTTCCATGGGAAAGTCAAAATCCTTTATCATCACGCCACCGGTTTCCAGTGCAAAGAACGGACCCGGGACCTCTGAAAGGGAACCTATGATGGTGTACGGTATGACGTCAACTGCCCCCCGGGAAGTTCTTGCCGCCCTGGGGGATGAAACATCACCGCATTCGTAAAGGTATATATGTTCAACGCCGAAGCTTTCTGCGGAGCGGAAGATCGATCCGATATTGTAAGGTGAACGCACCCGGTCAAGCAAAAGCCTTACTGGTCTGACATCACGTTTTGCCGCGTCCAGCTTCAGATCTTCATCGACCGCATCCCAGTCGGCACTTTCCTCTCCCAGAATCTTCAGGCACCTGTAATATATGTCTTCACCTGAAAGAAGCGAACCTGCAGAAAAGGATTGAAAGGTCCGTCTGAAGTAATCCTTATCCTCATCACTCACAAGCCCTGAATGAAGGAGTATGTCCAGAAGCCCCTCTGTATATTCCTTATCATATACGGTTCCCCGGGAAGCAAGGTGCATGGCACCTCCGCACTTCCTGACCTGAACCCTCGGTTTAAGCGTCGATATCTTCTTCAGCGTTATCATCACACCCTGCCTTAGGACACACCGCAACGGCGAATTCCCCCTTCACGGCATCACGTTTTTCAAGGGATGCCACCACTTCGGAAACGGGAGCAACCAGTATTTCCTCAAAGGCCTTGGTAAGCTCTCGTCCCATGGCAATGCGGCATGAGGGAGCAAGCTCTTCCACTTCCTTAAGTGTCTTCACTATCCTGAACGGGGACTCATAGAAGACAAATGTCTCCCCGCGGGAAAGAAGCTCTGAAAGACGCTTCGTCCGCCTCCCCTTTTTCGGGGAAAGGAAACCTTCAAAGGTAAAAGTCCTTCCGACATTTCCCGCGGCAGAAAGAAGCGTGATGACTGCACTTGCCCCCGGGATGGGAACAACGTCAAAGCCCGCTGCCCTGACGTTCTCGGCAAGCCTGCTTCCGGGATCGGAAATACCGGGAGTCCCGGCATCAGAGCAGTATGCGACGTTAAGTCCCTGCTCCAGAAGGGAAATGATCCCCTTACTGCTTGCTTCCTCATTGTGCGCATGGCATGCAAGCGTGCGCTTCTTTATATCATACCTGCTTAAAAGCAGTGACGTGTGTCTTGTGTCCTCACAGGCAACGGCATCGACGCTTTCCAGTACCTTCAGTGCCCTTACGGTAATATCCTCAAGATTTCCTATAGGGGTTGCGACCATATACAGAGTGCTCATGAAAACATGATAATCCACCATTCATATCTAAGGCAACAAGGTTAAAAGTGGTGATTTCCGCCATATTTCATGGTCACAGACACCATTAAGGCATTATTTTCCACATATTTGATAAGTTGGCATGCCGTTTGCATCATAGTTGTCATCAAAAAAAATTATTCCAGAAGGAGAAACTGATAATGAACGTATTTAAGAGAATGGGAGACATCATCTCCTCAAATGTGAACAGCATGCTTGACAGGATGGAAGACCCGAAGAAGATGATCAACCTGATGATCACGGAGATGGAGGAAACGGAACGCGAGATCAGAATGTCGATCGCGGAAAAGAGTGCCGAGAATGAAAGCATTAAGCGCAATCTTGAATCAGTGAACGCCCAGACCGCACGGTGGGCAGAGAGGGCAGAGCTTGCCGTGGATAACGGAAATGACGATCTTGCCAGGGAAGCAATCATCGAGAGAAAGAAGTCAGCGGAAACGGCAGCCCTCCTTGAGAAGAACATTGCAACCCTTGAGAACATTATCGTATCACTCAAAGAGCAGCTTGGTGAAGTCAGCGCAAAGCTTACCGAGATGAAGGCAAAGAGAACCGAGCTCGTTGAAAGGGCCGCTGCGGCAAAGAACAAAATGAAGGTCAATGAAACCCTTCGTGAAGCGGACAGCGTCAGATACGCGAAGAGATTCGAGGAGCTTCAGGCCAGAATCGAGAAGTGGGAAGCCGAGGCAAAGGTCTTCTCAGGCGGAACTCAGGTTAAGACAACAGGCGAGAGCTTTGAGGAAATGGAGCTTTCAAGGGATGTGGAGGCAGAGCTTTCCGCACTTAAGAACAGAAACAGGGAGATTCAGTAACCATGTTTTCAGCATATCAGAGAAGGCTTTTAAGAGTCCCCAACGGAATGATCTTCGGCGTTTGTGCCGGAATCGGCAGAAGGCTGGGCATATCCACCTTCCTGGTCAGGCTCATAACGTTCATAGCGTTCTGCATGACGGGTTTCTTCCCCGTAGGCCTGATATACTTAATTCTTGCATTGATACTGCCGGTTGGTCCCGGGTATTGATCTATCCTTTTCCGGGCCGGAGCGATCCGGTCCGGTTTTTATCCATGGTCCTGCCGCCATCGAACCTACAAGTTCGCCCATTTCATGGGGTGTTATCGGAAGATCCTCAACAAGCCAGGTACGCAGCATGTTATAGCTGCCGGAAAAAAGGAATGTGAGCATGAGTCTCTTCTGACTGTCAGTTTTAATTTCGCTGGTGTCGATTTCATCATAAACCAGCTGCATGTGACCTGCCTTAAAGAGTCTTACAGGGAATCCGGAGGCAGAATCATTGTTTCTGATGAGCATCAGTGCGATCTTCCTGTTTTCCTGAAGATACGTACAGAGAGCTTCCGTCCGTTTTACGATATCCCAGCTGGTGCGCACCGTTTCCCTTTCCCAGATTTCATTGAGATGAGAGATGATATCATCCTCGATTTCAGACAGAACATCATAGGGACAGCAGTAGTGTGCATAGAACGTGGATCTGTTTATTCCGGCATGCTCACACAGTTCACTTACCGTAATATCCTGAACCTTCCGTCCTTCCGTCAATTCAACGAGGCTTTCCTTCAGCAGCCTTTTCGTAAGCATTATTCTCTGGTTTTCCTTCTTCAAAACATACCCCGTATCAAACAATCATTTAGGAAGTGTTGGTTTTGCATCAAGCAAATCCAACAATGTGTTGTAATACCAACATATGTCCATTATAGATTATGTGCATAAATATTTCCATACATCAGAAGGACAAACATCAATGAAACTAAACAGGAAATACTTCTTGCCGGTGCTCGGACTATGCGAAGCGGCCATCGGTATCCTGCTACTTATCAGTCCGGTACGGTTCACTAAGATAATCCTGATATCAGCCGGAATTCTTCTGCTCGCCGCAGGGATTTACAAAGGAGTCAGCTACTTCAGGACATCTCCTGAAAAGGCAGAAGGATCAAATGCATTCGTGCTTGCCATGCTGCTGGTACTCTTCGGCATCTTCATGGCCTTTGACAGCGAAGGAATCATGAAGAGTTTTCCGTTCACCGGAATGATATACGGACTGGGACTTCTCCTGACGGGTCTTTTAAAGGTTCAGTGGATGACCGACAGGCTCAGACTGCATAGGAAAAACTGGTACTTCATGGCAGTCAGCGCAGGAATTTCCCTGGTGGCATTCCTGCTCATCCTGATAAACCCGTTTCCCTCAATGTCAGCTCTTTGGATATGCACGGGTATTCTCTTCATCGCAGCCGCGCTTGCCGATGTTTCGGAAATGATAATAG
>JBJEWN010000025.1:0-1512 GCA_051885075.1 Bullifex sp. | reverse complement strand
ACTGTACCGTTGTCACCATAGAGAGTAACGACAGTGTCGCCCGGCTTCATGCCGTTCTTCTGGAGCCAGTAAGCAATGCCTGCACCGCACTGCCAGTTGTTACCGGAGTAGTTGAGGATTGCATAGTCCATTGTGGATTCGATGAATCTGTCGAATGAGATGAAAGGAATCTTCTCTGCATAGAGTGCTTCCTGACCTGCTGCAGCGGAATCCTCGAGAGCCATCATGACAACACCGGATGCATCTCCGTTTGCGATGATGGTGTTGCACTGGTCAACCTGCTCCTCACCGGAGGAAGCTGCCATATAGACTGCCTTGATTTCACCCTTTGCGGTAATCTCCTCACACTTTGCCTGTGCATAGGAACCTGCCTGTGCGGTCCATCCGTGGTCAGGAGTGGGTCCGAGAACGTAGATAGTCTTTTTTGCGCTGCTTTCCGAAGCACCCTGTGCGAAGAGTGAGAAAGCTGTTACGAGAACGAGTAAGAAAACAACGAGTTTCTTCATTTTTTGTCTCTCCTTTTTGTTTTTATGCCCTTAGGCAATTGATCACTTTAAAGTAGCTTCAGTACCGGTCTTTTCCGATTCCTGACATGCAAACACTGCCTTCATCGAGCAGATGATGTCATCGGCATCGAGAATGCTGGCACGCGCTGAAAGAATGGAATCCACAACTTCATCGATGACACCGGAGGATGCCTGCTGCTCATCACTGTTGGTCTGCATCCTGTCAAGTGCAAGCTTTTCCTCCCTTCCGTCAGCGTGAACGATGATGAGTGAGTACTCAGGATCGCTGTAAAGCTTCAGAACGCCTTTCTGACAGAAGATGTTCGTTGTATTGAACTCGGTTCCGTAGCATGTCCAGCTGGTCGTGACCGTTCCGAATGCTCCGTTTTTAAAGGACAGGATCTCGACCGAGTTGTCATCAACCTCGATCGGAGTACCGTCCTCAAACGTCTTGTCAAGAACCCTCATCTGAGAGTAGACGGAGGAAATCTCATCACCCACAAGATACCTGATGAGGTCTATCTTGTGGATTCCAAGGTCAGCCATCGATCCGAATGCCGCCGCGCTTTTCTTAAAGAACCAGGTGTTCCTGCTCTTTTCAACGCTCCATGATTCAGGTCCGCCATGACAGAACATCGTATTGAATGTAAGGACCTTACCCATTTCACCGGATGCGATCAGCTCCTTGGCTCTTCTGTGTGCGGGAGTGAGGCGCTGGTTGTGACCGATGAAAAGCCTTTTCCCGCTTTCATGGGCGGCAGCCACCATCCTCTCACAGTCCTCAGGGGAAATGGCCATCGGCTTTTCGCATAGTACATGCTTTCCCTTCTTCAGAGCCCTGACAGTCACATCCGCATGGTATGCGTTTGCGACGCACACCGATACCAGATCGACCGTCTCATCATCAAGGAGCTCATCAACGGATGAATAGACCTTTCCCCCGAAAAGCCCTGCAAGCTCCTCTGCTCTTGACGTTACGGAATCGAAAACACCCGCGATTTCAACG
>JBJEWN010000024.1:0-5805 GCA_051885075.1 Bullifex sp. | reverse complement strand
CCATAATACATGCCTTGAGACTTTTTGTCTTGTGTTTTAAACTCGTTCCTATGAAAGATAACCAGAACACATCCTATCTCAGACAGATCAGGACAATACTGTTTCTGGGTGTCATAGTGCTGGCACTCTTTGTTCTTAAAGCCACTTCTGAAGTGACTCTTCCGGTTGCGTTCGCGCTCTTTCTTTTTGCGTTCGTGAATCCTCTGATGGAACGTCTTACCAGGATCAGGGTTCCAAGTGCCATATCAATCGTGATGATCATGGTCCTTGTCGTCTCCCTTTTTCTTGTCGTTGCATACTTTCTCGGAATGATGGTCAACATGCTCATTGCAAAGCTTCCTTACTATGCGGAGCGCGTGAAGAGCGTTGACGCCCTGTTAAGTGCATATGCCGTCCAGTACATCGATGACCTTCCAAGGGATTATTCGATCATCGGGTCTCTGAACGTGGACTGGTATTCCATTCTGATGAGCTGGCTCACAAGCATCTCATCACGGGTCCTTTCACTGCTTTCCGACGTGATGATCATCCTCATTACGCTGATGTTCCTGCTTATGGAACGTTCGACATTCATGCCCAAGATTTCAGTTGCACTTGACAAGGAAAAAGGACAGAAGCTTTCGTCAATGCTCGGTCGCATAAACAGGCAGATTGCAAAGTATCTTTCACTCAAGGCCGTCATATCCCTGGCAACAGGTGTGTGCTTCTATCTTACCGCGCTGGTTACGGGACTGGACTTCGCACTGCTATGGGGGTTCCTGGCATTCATCCTTAACTTCATACCGACGATCGGTTCGATCGTGGTTACCGGACTTACCATTCTGATGGCAGTCATCCAGTTCACGCCGAACTGGATCATGATAGTGTATGTGGCAGTGCTTACCATCTCAATCGAGATGGTGCTCGGTAACATCATAGATCCGAGGATTCAGGGCGTGCAGCTCAATATCTCGCCCCTCATGATCCTCATATCACTCTCATTCTGGGGTTATATCTGGGGAATTGCAGGAATGTTCCTGGCTGTTCCCATAATGTCAATCATCCAGATCGTATGTCTTTCAGTACCGTCCCTGAAGCCGGTGGCGATAATCCTTTCATCAGGCAAATCATATGTGAGGGAATACAGGGAGAAGGAAGCACTGAAAAAGACGGTAGTCAGGAACAGAAAGCGCAAGGCGGCAGGTAAGAGTGATGTCCCGGAGCGGATGGATGACATAATCCTTCCTGTGGGACCCAACAGTACGGAGGAGAAATAAAATGGCAGATAATCAGGAAATGGATGAGTACGAGATCCAGTCACAGGCAATCAGGGCCAATATGGACAGGATCTCAAGAAAGATACTCGTCATGTCAGGAAAGGGCGGTGTCGGAAAGACAACCGTCACCGTCAATCTTGCGAACGCGCTCGTGGACATGGGTGCGACGGTCGGTATCCTTGATACGGACATACATGGTCCGAACGTTGCGAAGATGCTTGGCTGTGAGGATGGGGTGCTCGGTTCGCCTGACGGTGAGAGGCTCTATCCCGTTGAGCCGAGGGAAGGACTTAAGGTAGTCTCCCTTGCTTTTGCGATAAGTGATCCGACAGCGCCCATAATCTGGCGCGGCAGTATGAAGAACAGTGCCATCAGGCAGTTCCTTGCGGATGTTGAGTGGGGTACGCTGGACTATCTTCTCATTGATTCCCCTCCCGGAACGGGTGACGAACAGCTGACCGTATGTCAGGCCATTCCCGAACTCACGGGCACCATCATCGTTACCACACCGCAGAGCGTGGCTGTTCTGGATGCCAGGAGATCAGTTGGCTTTTCAAGACGCATGGGTGTCGCGATCATCGGGGTAATCGAGAACATGTCGGGTCTTAAGTGCCCTGACTGCGGAAAGGAAATACCGATCTTCGGAATCGGAGGCGGTGAGAAGATGTGCTCTGAGATGCACGTTCCTTTCCTCGGGCGTGTTCCGATGGAAGTGGAACTCAGGGAAGCCGAGGATGCGGGAGAGGACTTCATGAAGGACGGGGCCACCCATCCGTCAGGTGAGGCCCTGCTTGAGATCGCAAGGAAGATCAACTTCGGCACGGCA
The DNA here is from genome assembly GCA_051885075.1 of Bullifex sp. Lineage (GTDB taxonomy): Bacteria > Spirochaetota > Spirochaetia > Sphaerochaetales > Sphaerochaetaceae > Bullifex. The sequence goes on along the minus strand of JBJEWN010000024.1, from coordinate 3,723 downwards.
TGCTCATCGGGCCGTGATACTTCATTCATCGGTACCCCGCAGTGTTCTCCCAGTGCCTGCGCCGGGTGTACTTCCAACTGTGCTTCAAGGAAAAAATGATGACAAAGAACGATTTCCCCACATCCCCGTGTACTGATGTGAATCATCTCTTCTGGGCTTCTGAGAAGCCTCAGAAGGCATATCACTGTCCGATCTTCGATGTTTACGAGGTCGTGCGTCAGAGCCAGGACGGAAAGACGGGAAAATTCATGACCGTGTCCTGCCGCGACTGGGTTGTCATCGTCCCTGTGTTTAAGGATGAGGACGGCGTCATCAGGGTAATTGTCGAGCAGCAGTACCGCCATGGGTCTGACAGCGTTACCAGGGAGTTTCCCGCAGGACTTGTCGAGAAGGATGAAAACGCACTTGATGCGGCTGTCCGCGAGCTGCTGGAGGAAACAGGACTTACGGCAGGGAAAGTATCCCTGCTCGGTAACCTTTCTCCCAACAATGCGTTTATGTCAAACAGACAGTACTTCTTCCTTGCCGAGGAGCTGGAAAAGGTCAGCGGACAGGATCTTGATCCCAATGAGGAGATTGATCTCTTCGCTCTTCCCCTTGATGAAGTCCTTGATGAGATGGGGACAGGTCTTTCCGACAATGCCCTCATGACCGCGGCTGCAGCCCTCGTGATGAAGGAAGAGAAAAAACGCGGAGGAAAGCTTCTTTGAGAAAAACGGCACTTATCATCTTAACTGCAGTTCTGCTGTCGTCATGCGCCACAACATCTGCTGATCAGGGTACCATCAGGGTCAGCGGCAGCGCCAGGGTTGAAACCGAACCGGACATGGCTTCGTTCTCACTTACCGTCAGCGAAAGGGCTGAAACCACCAGGGAAGCCCAGGAACTGACAAACCTGAAGGTTGGCATTGCGTATAAAGTGCTTACGGCTGATTACGGAATTGCGGAGAAGGACATTGCAACCACTTACATGAATCTTTCACCTGAATACTCCTGGATTGACGGGAAACAGGTGCTTCAGGGGCAGAAGGCAACCCAGACGATAAGTGTCAGACTCCGTGATCTTTCCGCTCTGGGTGATGTCATCGACAGTCTCAGTGAGATTTCAGGCATTTCCGTCGGCAGCATCTCCATTGATTCCTCAACGAGGTCGTCATGTCTCTCGGATGCCAGGATGCTTGCAGTTCAGGATGCCAGGGCCCGGGCTGAGGATTATGCACGTGCTGAAGGCCTTACCGTTGGCGCGGTTTCATCCATTACCGAATCAGGTTCCGATTCATCCGCATACCGCATCGGAAATGCGGTGATGAAGACGGCCGCTCCCGCATATGATATGGCTGAGTCCGTATCCACCGGATACTATCTGTCATCCATTGCCGTGACAAGTGATGTTGAGGTTGAGTTCTTCATTGAAGAATAACTTATGACATTAAAACAACCCGATTAGATCGGTTTAATACATTTTGTGGGTTTTTTGTCGAAGTGTATTTACAAAACATATGGCATATGTTAGTCTTGAGTCATGTTCAGGATTTCCCCTGTTTACACCTGAACTCACTGTAATACTTTCGTGTTTACATTCGTCCTGTCGGAAGTGCAAGCTGACAGGACCTTTTTTTTGCCTTCCTGCTGTGATAAATTAATCAGGTGAGGAGAAAACCATGAATATAGTGATTGTAGGCTACGGCATTGCCGCGGCCAATGCGGCGAAAAGACTGAAAAAGGAAGGACATGACGTTACTGTCATTTCAGGAGAGGACCATGCTCCATTCTACAGGGCAAGGGTCCTTGAACTGCTGGAGGGTAAGACAGTCTCCGACATTTCAATGCCGAAAGAGAACGTGAACATCATTTCATCACGTGCCGTGTCGATCGACAGGATGGGAAAGACAGTTAAGCTTGAGTGCGGTGATACCGTTTCATATGATGAACTGATCCTGGCAACGGGTGCCAGAGCGAACACGCTGCCCGTCAGAAGTGACAGGATAGTGACGATAAGGACGATAGCAGATACTGAGGATCTGATGGGAAAGCTCGATGTTTCAAAGCGTGTCGCAGTGCTTGGCGGGGGACTTTTAGGTCTTGAAGCTGCCGTGAAGATCCATGAGTACACGAAAAAGCGTGTTTCCGTAATTGAGAGCGCAGGGTGGCTGCTTTCCCGTCAGTTCCGTGAGGAAGAGGGACGCTTCCTGGAAAAGAAACTTTCAGCCATGGGACTGGATGTCATTACCGGGGCCGCGGGAGCTGATATTAAGGACGGCGTCAGCGTAACGCTTCCTGACGGCAGGAACTTTGAATTCGACCTTCTTGTGTGCTCGATCGGGGTCCGGCCTGAAGTTACTCTTGCAAGGGAGTGCGGTCTTGAAGTTAACAGGGGAATTGTCGTTGATGAACATCTCAGAACATCGGATGAGCACATCCATGCGATAGGGGATGCAGCTGAAGCTGACGGTAAGACTCCGTGCATGATCTCTGCCGCCCTGGACATGGCGCGTGTCGTTCTGAATCCCGCAAAAACATACAGGACAGCCTCTCCGTCCGCTGTGCTTAAGATAGCCGGCCTTGATGCAGTTGCCCTGGGGTGTGAGGATGAAGGATCTGTCAGGACGGTCAGGGAAGATGATGAGAAGAGGGAAGTGTTCGTCATAAGGGACGGCATTCTCACAGGTTACTATGCGATAGGGACTTCTGATTGTCTGGTAAAGGCAAAGATGGCTCTTGGGAAGAGTTTCGACATCACGAAGTTTTAGCCTCCCTCCTGTCTGATAGGAAGCTCAGAAATATTCCAAGAAGCATTATTGCCGTTCCGATGAGCAGTGCGGGCGTGAATGTCCTGTAGAGCACTATGTCAATTATGAGGGATGCGAGCAGCTGTCCCGCACTGAGAAGGATGGCGGAGTAGACTGCCGGAATTCTGGGTATCACGATGTTGGTGCTTACGACCACCCAGCAGCCCAGCACTCCGCCTCCCGCTATGAGGAAGAACGGGACGGAGGGAACTTTCAGGAATGCCTCAGCCGTCCCTGCGGGTTTTGCAATGAATGAGTACAGGACCATACCGATAAGACCTGAGAAAGCGTTCTGACGTGCGGAAAAGAGAGGTCCTTTTGCCTTTGAGAAAGTGCTGTTGTAAACCATCTGAGTCATGGTAAGCGCACCTGCGGCAAGTCCCATAAGCAGGTAAAGGGGAAGGAATGTGCCTCCTGAGAGCAGACTCATGACCAGAATCCCTGCGAATGAGACTGCAAGGGATAGCCATTTATGCACGGATATCCTTTTTCTTTCCACTGCGAAGAGACCTGTCAGATCGAAGATGAGTCCGACAAGGCTCTGTCCGAATACGGCAAGTGCCATTGCCAGCGTTGCGCCCACCGCAGTGACCGTGTAGTAGTTGAAAGTCAGAATGAAGAGGCCGAAGATGCCTCCGAAATACATGTACCAGTGGCTTTTCTTCCTCTCAGGGCAGAGTGTTCCGTTTTTCCGCAAAATGATCATGAGGATCTGGAGGACGATCAGTCCCACTCCCTGATTGACTATGGTACTGACTTCAGTTGACGTGTCAACTCCCAGCTGTGTGTTTGAGACGACCATGACTGCGATGACCGCACCGGTCATGAATGACATTAAATAGTTGATCATGCGCGCCATGATAGCATATAAGAAAGAGCGTATCATCATCAGGAAGGGGCAAAAACCCTTGAGCAACCACTGTTTTTTAAATTA
>JBJEWN010000023.1:0-1513 GCA_051885075.1 Bullifex sp. | reverse complement strand
AGTGATGTCAGAAAGAAAAGAGGGAGAGCTCTGCGCTCTCCGCTACTACTCTCAGTATCTTATCACACACTCTTTCAGCATCCTGTCAAACAGTTCCCTGGCTTTATCACGCTGGATGTTTACAAGCGGGTCAGAGAGGAATGCGGCAAAGAGAAGTCCATCATCATCGTCGCATACTGCATCGAGGACCATCTGCTGGGTGTCGGATACCTGTCTTATCATGTTCTGAACGGCAAGGGGTGGATCTGATGAGACAATGGGTCTTATCGAGTCCTGACTGATGAAACCGTTCGATTCCACGATCCTTCCCTTCGGAAGGAAAGAAATCTGACCTTCGTTGGGACGGTTGATGGTTGTGTACAGCGTTCTGTCACCCATGAGGGACCTCATGATGTCGACACCTTCCTCATCGGAAAGGGTTGCGATGAGCTCTTCATCGGTAAAGATCTTTTCCTTCTTCCTCTTATCTTCCTCTGTTCTCCACCTGTACGGTGTTCTCACGACACCGTAACGGTGAAGTGACTCATCGTCGGTAAGGTACCATGGAACGAACTCTGCAAGGTGCCTGTCGCCTGCAGCTCCGAGGGCTCCGAAATCCCTGAGGAGGGAAAGGGCGATGATGTGGTCAGAGTCAAACCACTCTTCCTTAGCAATACGTTCTTTTGCGGTTTCGCTTCTGTCCCTGTATGTTTCAGGATTGCATGCAAGCTTTCTGAGACGGGGCATCAGGTCGATGCCGTTCCAGACTGCTCCCGTAACCCAGGTAAAGTGGTTCACGCCCGTGATGTCCACATGGATCTCCCTTCTGTCAGGACGTGGTACGTCAAACCACTTTTCAACAAGCTCTGCGATGAAGGTTTCCGTGTGGAAAACTTCATGACAGCATCCGAGAGCCTTTATCCCCGGAAACCCCCTGAAGAGAGCTGCGGTGCAAAGCGTCATCGGGTTCGTGTAGTTGATGACCCAGGCATCGGGACATACCTTTTTAATTGCTTCTGCAAATCCAAGGAACAGTGGAATTGCCCTTCTTGCCCTCATGATCCCGCCGGGTCCGGTTGTGTCCCCGACACTCTGATATATTCCGTACTCCTCGGGAGTGACGAGATCCCCCTTCCTGCATGTGATGTCACCGGGCTCAATTGAGATGATGACGAGATCGGCACCCTCAAGTGCCTTTTCAAGGTTATCTTCAGATATGAAGGCAAAGCGTCCTTCACTTCCGTTTAATTTCATTGTCCTTTCACCGACACAGACATTGTTCAATGCCGCCTGATGGTTGATGTCATGAAGCACCACGGTGCCGTGTGTCATTTTATTGAATGCAAGATCCCTGAAGAACCCAATTGCCCAGAGTCTGCTTCCTCCGCCGATAATGCAAATCCTTGTTTCTTTCATGGTTTCAATTGTATTGCTTAATGGGCCTTGCTTGCAATCTTTGATAAGCGGTCTTATCATCACATCCATGACCGATTCACATGCACACATATTCAATACGCTATCAGGATTCGGAGCG
>JBJEWN010000022.1:0-5815 GCA_051885075.1 Bullifex sp. | reverse complement strand
AAAGGATGCTGAAGTCTTCGGCGTCACAAACGGACAGATCGTTGACGTCCTCATTGAGAACGGCAATGGCAGAAAGACCGTTTTCGGTGACACTGTCATCCGTGTTTCCAACAGCTATGCGCTTGCAATGCACGTTGATACCGATGAGTCCAATGCAGCAGCATGTGCAAGAGCTCAGATGGGTACAATCGTTAAATAAATTCTGTTTTTCAGAATGAAAGAGGAGCCTCCCGGGGCTCCTCTTCTGCTTTATATTATGATTGATACTCCCAGGAATGGGGTGATGTGGAAGAGTGTCCTTCCGTCTGGTGCATATGAGTAACTGCCGTCAGAAAGGTTCTTCACACTGTTACCGGACCAGAGCGGTATGTATCCCTTCACTCCCAAGCGGAAAGCAGCGACCTCATGGATCGAAGCCGTAAGTGTCAGTTCCAGCGTCAGGTCCGCTTCACTGTGGAAGATGAATGTTTCAGCGGTCCTTGAAAGCGAAAACAGGTATGCAAATCCGGCAGAGGGATCAAAATAAAGAGCCTTCATCAGCCCAATCCGGAATCCGGCCTGAATGTTGGGCGCAATTCTGACGGATACAGGGTTTGAAGTGATGCCTCCGACAGTTTCAGTGACCGGAATGTGAACGAAAACACCACCTCCGAGGGAAAAGGATGGTGAAAGGAAGCCCTTTCCGGAAAGGTCCAGCATGATTCCCATGCTGCTTACCTTTTCCCCTGTTTCATTTACCTTTCCGTTTGAAAAGGTGTATCCTGCATCGACATTGAATGCTCCTCCCGCAAAGAGGAATGATGAACATGCAAGGATGATCATCATAAGTGCCATTCTTTTTTTCATAAGATAAAGAATAACCCCTCACTTTCCTCTCATCAAGCAAAAAATGGGGGGATATGATCACTCGTCCTCGTCAGGGTAGGGGAAAAAGCCTTCATCGTCTGTCAGGGAGGCACCTAGCTCATCAGCAAGATCTGCAAAGATGTCCTCCATTGATCCTGTATCCTTCAGTTCGCTTATGATCGTTCTGAAGGTGAAGGGCTCCCCGGTGCCGAGCCTTACAAGTGCTTCTTCCGCAACCGATCCGGCAAGGCCTGCAGAGAGGAAGGTGATGAACCCTTCCATATCATCCTCACTCATGTAAGATCCGAAATCAGGAAGCATTTCCTGCTCGTCCTGCTTCTCGTCATCAAGCATATCGATGAGTTCTTTCAGCATCGTTCTGGCCTGCATGGTCTTACCCATGGCATTGAGTACACCGGCCCTGTCAATTACTGAAGTGAAGTATATCGGTTCTGAGGGTGACTGCAATACGTCATTGAGATCTGAAATGAGCTTTTTCAGCACTTTGTCCGCTTCGCTGAACATTGACTTTTCCCTGTATGCGGTTGCAAGGTTTACGGCAAATTCAGCCTGGCGTACTTTTTCATCACGGAACTTCTTCCTGAGAACGGGAAGTGTTTTTGTACCTTCCGCGATCGCTTCATCCCACCTTTCGGTTTCAATACAAGCTTCCATGCGCAGCATTGCAATGTCAAAGCACCTGTCAGTGCTTATTTCATCAAGCTTTGCCAGTGCTTCGTCGCTGATGCCCTCGGTCAGGCTGAAGAGTTCCTCATACATCATGGCATCGCTGTAAGCATCAGCAAGGATGCCTTTGATCATGAAGGTCATGATGTGATCGGGACCGAGACTTTCAAGGAGGCAGTCATACGCTTCCTTTGCCGATGCGGCAAAGTACGAAGGATCTTTCTTTATGTTTTTTTTCTTTGTCATTTTTAAAGTCTACCATAAATACCGTTTCAGGTACGGAAAATATTCACCTGTTCCTGAGTGAGGGAATGTCTTTTATGAGGGATGAGAGAAATTCCTCGTCCGTATCCCCGATCGTTCTGATGGCATCAAACATCTGCTCCCTGAATCCGGGGGCCGAAGCCAGGGAATTGAGTGTGAAAATCTCTCCGGTTCCGACCTTTTCCAGTGCTTTCTCACAGAGAATCTTCATCATGCCTGAAGCCATGAACTGAAATCCCGTTTCATCATCCGGTGAATCCATTGTGGCCATATCGGAAAGTGAATTTCTCCTTGCTTTACTGAATGCATCCGCAAGATCATTGAGAACATTCCTTGCCAAAACATGTTTTCCCATACCGTTCAGGGCACCGGCCCAGCCGAATGACATTGCCACGTATACCGGATCGGCGATGGGTATCTCTGCCTTATCAAGAGCAGAGAGCTCCCTTTTCAGCAAAGCTTCCGCTTTGACCGGCTGCTTTTCTGACAGATATGCGTCAGCAAGGTTATAGACATACTCAGCCCTCCTCAGAGGTTCCGTGTTGTATTTCTTCCTGATGATGGGAAGAATGCGTTCTCCCTCCCTGATCGCTTCCGCGTATCTTCCCGTTTCCAGGCATGCAAGGATATGATTCGTGCATGCATTGATCCGTGTTGAGTCAGTCATTTCGTTTTCAGGATCAAGTGCTTCATCAGCCATTCCTGCCGAAAGTTCATAAAGCCCTTCGAAATCATCATTATTCAGAAGTTCATCACAGAGCATGTCCTTCAGGATGAATGTCACGATATGATCCCCGCCGAGACCTGCAAGGAGACATTCATACCCTTCCCGCAGTTTCCGTGCGAAACCGTCATTCCGTTTTTTTGCCAAACTTTGTTTTCTCATGGGCTGATCATATCATGATAAACGGGATTTATGGTATAAATATATCCCCTTGGAAAAGCTTTTCTGTTGCCAAAAAAACATAAAGTGGTATTCTGTTTTCATGGGAATTTCCCATAATCTTTACAGGAGGTCCCGGCCATGAGCCGGGGACATGAAATGAAGAAAGTCTTAACGTTCGCTCTTGTCGTGCTCTGTGCACTTTCCCTCTTTGCCGCAGGTTCCAGGGAAGCGGCAGGCGGTGCCAAAGAGATCAAAACAGTTCTCCTTACCGACTCAACGGGTATCGATGACAAGTCATTCAATGCCGCTGCATGGCGCGGTATCCTCGCTTTCTACGGTGATGAAGGTGCAGGAAGGGGAACCCTTTATCAGAACATCACCGCTCAGTCTCCCGACGAGTACGTTCCCAACCTGAAGAATGCCGCTGAAGGTGACTGGGACCTGATCATCACGACAGGTTTTACCTGGGCCGATGCACTTGAGGAAGTTGCAGGTCAGTATCCTGACCAGAACTTCATCATCGTCGATGTCGACTATCTGACACAGCGCGACAACCTCAGACAGTACATCTATGAGGAAGAGCAGGGTTCATATCTTGTCGGTATCGCTGCAGCAATGCAGGCAAAGAAGGACGGAATCGCCAATCCCAAGTTCGGTTTCATCGGCGGTATTCCCGGAGCAACGATCACAAAGTTCGAGATCGGTTACTTCGAAGGTATCAGGAGCATCTATCCCGATGCTGAGTTCGTCGACTACTATGCAAACGCATGGGACAAGCCCGAGCTTGCAAAGGCAATGGCCAAGAACTGGTATGACAGCGGCGTATACTGCATCTTCTCCGCAGCAGGCGGTACCGGAACCGGCACGATCGCACAGGCAAAGGAGTACAGGATGGCCGGTAAGAACGTCTGGGCAATCGGTGTTGACTCCGATCAGTACGAGGACGGCATCTACGGTGCAAACGGCGAATCCTCAGTTCTCACATCAATGCTCAAGCTGGTTGAGAACTCAACGGTCGATGCCCTGAATCAGGTAAAGAACGGTACCTGGAAGGGTTCTGTCGTCAACCAGAACATGGCTAACGGCGGTGTCGGTTACTCAAAGGCAAATCCCGAGCTTTCAGCTGAAGCAATTGCCGCAGCTGATAAGGCAGCTGAAGGTATCCTGAACGGAAACATAAAGATCGACAAGACTTACAAGGATGCCCTTGCAAAGGGTCTTGTTCCCTCAACACTTTCCGCAATCGACGACTGATCATCTTTTAAGGGCACCTTTCATACAAGGTGCCCATATCCATCTTCCCTCCGTCTCCGGAGGGAAGATGAATATCATTAATAAGGGTAAAAGATGAGCGAATATGCTATAGAGATGCTTGGCATCACCAAGACATTCCCCGGTATCATCGCCAATGACAATGTGGATCTTCGTGTCCGCACCAATGAAGTTCATGCGATACTCGGTGAGAACGGGGCGGGAAAGAGCACGCTGATGAGCGTGCTTTTCGGTGCATATGCCCCTGACGGAGGGGAAATCCGAATCAAGGGAAAGAAGGTCGATATTAAAAACCCCAATGTGGCGACGGAGCTCGGAATCGGTATGGTGCACCAGCACTTCAAGCTGGTTCACAACTACACCGTTACCGAGAACATAGTGCTTGGACGTGAGCCGAGAAACCGGTTCGGCATAGTATCGCTCACCCAGGCTGAGAAGAAGGTAAAGGAATTAAGTGAGCGTTACGGACTATCAGTCGATCCCCGGGCAAAGATCGATGACATCACGGTCGGTCAGCAGCAGAGGGTTGAGATCCTCAAGACCCTTTATTCCGATTCCGACATCATCATACTTGATGAACCGACCGCGGTCCTGACTCCCCAGGAGATCGACGAGCTGATGGAGATCATCAGGACGCTGAAAAGGGAAGGCAAGACGATCGTGCTCATCACCCATAAGCTTAAGGAGATCAAGGCTGTCGCTGACCGCTGTTCCGTCCTCCGCCGGGGCCGTTTCATAGGGTGCGTGGACATAACTCCCGAAACCAGTGAGCAGGAACTTGCAACGATGATGGTCGGCCGCAGCGTGCGCTTTGACATCGACAAAGCTCCCTGTAAGCCGGGAGAGGCTGTTCTGGAAATAAGGAACCTCTCCGTGAAGGATTCGGTTGGCACTATGAAGGTCAGGGACCTTTCCCTTACCGTCAGACGCGGTGAGATCGTGGGTATTGCAGGTGTGGACGGTAACGGACAGAGTGAGCTTCTGTACGCACTTTCAGGGCTTTCACCTGTTGCTTCCGGTGAAATCGTGCTTTCAGGAAAGGTCATAAACAAAGACACGATCATGGAGCGCATTGAAGAGGGAATGGGACACATTCCCGAGGACAGAAGGAAGCACGGGCTGGTTGCCGGACTTACGGTTGCCGAAAACCTGGCACTCAAGGATTTCAACTCAGATAAGTACTCAGGTAAGTTCGGCATGCTGAATTTCCGTGCCATGGAGGAAAATGCCGAAAAGCTGATAAATGAATTCGACATCAGGACGGCACAGGGAGCCCTCACCGAAGCGGGATCGTTATCAGGCGGAAACCAGCAGAAGGTCATCGTTGCCCGTGAGATAAGCCTTTCACCCGATGTGCTTTTAATCGCACAGCCCACAAGAGGCCTTGATGTGGGTGCCATTGAGTACATCAGGAAAAGAATAGTCGGGGAGAGGGACAAGGGCAGGGCAATCCTGCTTGTTTCCTTCGAGCTTGATGAGATAATGAACCTCTGTGACAGGATCGCGACGATAAGCAAGGGCTCCATTGTTGGTGTTTTCGACCGCAGCGAGGTTACAAGCCAGGAGATCGGTCTCATGATGACAGGTATTAAGAAGGAGGAGGCAAAGTGATGGAAAAGAAGGAAAAAAGAAGTTTCATTGACTGGTTCCTCTCAAGCCAGGGCGCAACTTCCGTTGCGGTCATCATACTGGGATTTCTCATCGGAACGCTTCTTGTTATCCTGGTGGGACGCAATCCGTCAGGTCTTTTCAGGGCAATCGGACAGTCCATGGTCGGAAAGGCAGGAAAGAACGGTTCCTGGAACTTCCGAAACGTGGGTGAAACACTTGCTTATTCGATACCGTACGTGCTATGCGGGC
>JBJEWN010000021.1:0-5817 GCA_051885075.1 Bullifex sp. | reverse complement strand
GTTACAGGAAGAATCGAAGCAGGTGTCATCCATGTTAACGACCCCGTTTCAATTGTCGGTATCAAGGAGACCAAGGATTCAGTCGTCACAGGTGTTGAGATGTTCAACAAGCTCCTCGACGAAGGTCAGGCTGGTGATAACATCGGTGCTCTTCTCAGAGGTGTTGACAAGAAGGAAGTTGTCCGCGGACAGGTTCTTGCTAAGCCAAAGTCAATCACACCGCACTCAAAGTTCACAGGTGCCGTATACGTACTGAGCAAGGAAGAGGGTGGAAGACACTCCCCATTCTTCTCAGGTTACAGACCTCAGTTCTACTTCAGAACTACCGATATCACAGGTACAGTTTCACTTCCTGCAGGTAAGGAAATGGTCATGCCTGGCGACCACACAGAGATCAACGTTGAGCTGATTCACAAGGTTGCTATGGATAAGGGTCTCCGCTTCGCAATCCGTGAGGGCGGCAGAACAGTCGCTTCCGGTCAGGTTACTGATATTCAGGACTGATTGCGTGATAACATCTGCCGGGGCATAAAGCCCTGGCAGGATTAGATTTTTGGAGATTTTCAGAAAAATGGCTAATGAAAGAATTCGTGTAAAACTGAGAGGCTTTGATGTTGAACTCGTTGAGCAGAGCTCAAAGGCTATCGTTTCAACAGTTGTGAAAGCCGGTGCCAAGGTTTCCGGTCCTGTGCCTCTTCCGACACGTATCAATAAGTATACTGTCTTGAGATCACCTCATGTAAATAAGAAGGCTCGCGAACAGTTCGAGATGAGAACACACAAGAGATTGATTGACATTTTGGAGCCTACACCGAAGGTAGTAGAAGCCCTTATGAAACTCGAACTCCCTGCTGGTGTGGACGTTGAAATTAAACAGTGAGAAGTTGAGGTAAGAGATGTTAGGGCTTATCGGCAAAAAAATAGGAATGACACAGGTATTTGACGCCAAAGGTGTTCTGACTCCTGTGACAGTTATAAAGATAGAGGACAATGTCGTTGTCGCGAACAGGACTGAAGAGAAGAACGGTTATTCAGCAGCAGTCCTCGCAACCGGCGACATGAAGAAAGACCGCGCTACAAAGCCGTATGCAGGACAGTTCGCTGATGTCTGCGATCCCAAGAAGACCGTCATGGAAATGAGGGATTTCGAGAGCGACGTCAAGGTCGGTGATGTACTCGGTGTGGATATGTTCAAGGATATCGCATTCGTTGACGTGACCGGTACCTCAAAAGGTAAGGGTTACCAGGGCGGCATGAAGCGCTATGGTTTCGGCGGCGGACGTGCAACTCACGGTTCAAAGTTCCACAGGGACCTCGGCGGTACTGCAATGTCCTCAACACCTGCCCGCACCTTCAAGGGCCACAGAATGGCAGGTCATATGGGTAATGAGAAGACCACCGTCCAGAATCTCAGGGTGGTTGCGGTAGACAGTGAAATGCAGGTACTCATGGTCAAGGGTGCTATTCCCGGACCTACTCAGAGCACTGTCATCGTCAGAAAAGCGATTAAGAAGTAGTGGGGCAACATATGGAAGCAAAAGTTTATTCAACTTCAGCTAAAGAGATCCGCACATGCGAACTCAACGAGGAAGTCTTCGGAAGGGAAGTTTCTGACGGTGCGATCTACTACGCTGTAAACAACGAACTCGCTAACCGTCGTGTTGGCACTGCATGCACAAAGACACGTGCTGAAGTAAACTACAGCAATACAAAGCCTTTCAAGCAGAAGGGTACGGGCAGCGCTCGCCGCGGTGACAAGAAGTCACCTGTCATGGTCGGCGGTGGCACGATCTTCGGACCGAAGCCCCGTGATTACTCCTGGACAATGCCCAAGAAGGTCAAGCGCCTTGCTTATAAGAGCCTCCTGAGCCTCGGTGTACAGGAAGACCGCCTTGTGATCGTTGAGGATTTCACCAGCGAGAACGGTAAGACCAAGGATATTGCTCAGATCATGAAAGCGTTTGATACGGAGAACCAGAGAACGGTCATCATCATGAAGGATGACGATGCGATGCTCCGCCGCTCTGCAAGGAACATCCCTTACCTTCATGTTCTTGCATACGACAAGCTTTCCGCAAAAGAGCTCCTTTACGGAAGGAAGATCCTCGTTCTTGAGAGTGCAGCTGTGGAACTCGGTAAGTTCTATGGTGAGAGATAAGGGTTAGTAAGATGAGAGCAGATCAGGTAATCATTGAACCAATTGTGAGCGAGAAGTCAACAATCGCTCGTGAGAATGTTTGCAAGAAGTACACATTCCGCGTTAATCCTCAGGCCAACAAGTTTGAGATCATGGCTGCGGTTAAGGAGATCTTCAAGGTCGAAGTGGAATCCTGCAATGTTATGAATATGAAAGGTAAGCCCAAGTATTCAAGAGGTAAGGGCGGTTACATCAAGGGAACCACATCCTCATGGAAGAAGGCTATCGTTACTCTGGCCAAGGGTCAGTCCATTTCGGCCATCGAAGGCGTATAAGGGGAGAGAGTTAAAATGGCTTTGAAATCATATAAACCCAATACTCCGGGCCTTCGCCAGAAGACCGTTCTGGTGAACAGCGAGATCACAGCTGTCAAGCCGGAGAAGTCTCTCACAACCAGCCTTAACAAGACTGCTGGACGTGATACTTTCGGTCGCATCAGCGTAAGACGCAGAGGCGGCGGTCACAAGAGAGCTTATCGTATCATCGACTTTAAGCGCAGCAAGACTGGCGTACCCGGTGTCGTGAAGACTATCGAATACGATCCGAACAGAAGCGTTAACATCGCTCTTGTGTTCTATGCTGACGGTGAAAAGAGATACATCCTCGCTCCGAAGGGAATCAAGGTCGGTATGACCGTTGTTGCAGGACCCAACGCTCCTCTGACAGTCGGTAATGCCCTTCCCCTGAAGAACATTCCCCTCGGTCTCATCGTTCACAACGTTGAACTCACACTCGGTCGCGGCGGCCAGCTCGTAAGATCCGCAGGTGTAGGCGCAACAGTAGTTGCAAAAGAAGGTGACTATGTCACACTCCGCCTTCCCTCAGGTGAAATGAGAATGGTTTTCGGTGAGTGTATGGCTACAATCGGTGAGCTCGGTAACGAGGATCACATGAACGTTTCCCTCGGTAAAGCCGGTGCATCCCGTCACCTTGGCAGAAGACCTAAGGTCCGCGGTGTCGTCATGAACCCGATCGATCACCCGCATGGTGGTGGTGAAGGTAAGACAGCAGCCGGACGCCATCCTGTCACTCCGTGGGGCAAGCCGACCAAGGGTGCGAAGACTCGTTCTAAGAAGAACCCTTCCAACGCATTCATCGTTAAGAAGCGCAAGTAGTAGGAGAAACAAATGGCAAGGTCAATTAAGAAAGGCCCTTTTGTTGACGACAGTCTTCTCAAAAGGGTAGAAGCATCTAATAAAGCTGGTCAGAAGCAGATGATCAAGACTTACTCCAGAAGCAGTGTGATCATCCCGGACATGGTTGGTTTTACCATCTCTGTTTACAACGGTAAGACCTGGATTCCAGTGTTCGTCACAGAAAACCTCGTAGGTCACAAGCTCGGTGAGTTCGCTCCTACACGTATCTTCCGTGGCCATGCATCTGACAAGAAGGGTAAATAATAGGTAAGAATGATGGAAACTAAGAAAGGTTATCAAGCAATTGCTAAGTATTTACTGGTTTCACCTTCAAAGGTCCGCCCCGTCGCTAACCTGGTTAGAGGCAAGGCTTACCCCGAAGCAGTGGCCATTCTTGAAGCAATGCCCCAGAAAGGCGCACGCCTTATTCTGAAAGTTCTCAAGTCCGCAGGTGCAAATGCTCTGAACAGCAACAGAAAACTCGATGAGGATTCACTCTATGTCGCTGCTCTCATGGTTGATGACGGTCCCCGCCTCAAGAGAGTGTGGGCCCGCTCCCACGGAAAACGTGACATCCTCTTAAAGAGAATGTCTCATATTACCGTTGTTGTCGACGAGAAAGTTAAGGAAGGTAAGTAATGGGACAGAAAGTTAATCCGATCGGACTCAGACTCGGTGTCAACAAGACATGGAAGTCAAAGTGGTATGTCGATCCCAGGGAATATGCGGATACCCTCCACGAGGATCTCGTCCTCAGAAAGGCACTTCTCGCTTGTCCTGAGGTCCAGGGTGCGGATATCGCAGATGTCGAAATCGTCCGCAAGCCGCAGCGCATCACACTGAACATCGCAACCGCACGCCCCGGCATCATCATCGGTGCAAAGGGCGCAAACGTTGAGAAGCTCAGCGAGTCACTGCAGAAGCTCACAGACAAGAAGGTTCAGATCAAGATCAAGGAGATCAAGAAGCCTGAAGTCGACGCACAGCTCATCGCTCTCTCTGTCGCAAAGCAGCTTGAGAACAGGGGTGCCTTCCGCCGCGTTATGAAAAACAGTGTTTCACGCGCAATCACAGGCGGTGCTCAGGGTATCAAGATCAAGTGCTCCGGCCGTCTCGGCGGTGCCGAAATCGCAAGATCAGAGTGGATGAAGGAAGGAAGAGTTCCTCTCCATACCCTCCGTTCAGACATCGATTACGGCTTTGCCACCGCGAACACTTCCTTTGGTGCCATCGGTATCAAGGTCTGGGTCTTCAACGGTGAGATCTATGATCATGCATCAACAGAAGAGGATGCAGGCGGTGTTCTCAAAAAGAAGACCGATGATGCTTCAAGGAGTTAGTCATGCTTAGTCCAAAGAGAATTAAATACAGAAAAAAGCAGCGCGGTACCCGCGATGCAGTAGCTCACAGAGGTAACACTCTGGCATTCGGCGAATATGGTCTCATGGCTACAGAGCCCCTCTGGATCACAAACCGCCAGATTGAGGCTGCCCGTGTCGCCATGACTCGTCACGTAAAGCGTGGCGGTAAGGTCTGGATCCGTATCTTCCCTGACATGCCGTATACAAAGAAGCCGGCTGAAACAAGACAGGGTAACGGTAAGGGTGCTCCGGAAGGATGGGTTGCAGTTGTCAAGACAGGTGCGATCATGTTCGAGATGGGCGGTGTTGATGAGACTCTCGCAAGGGAAGCTCTCGAGCTCGCAGCATCCAAACTTCCGATCAAGACGAAGTTCGTCTCAAGAGCAGCACAGGAGTGAGGAGTAAAGCAAAATGAAGAAAAACATCAAGAAAATGACTTACGCCGAGCTTACTGCGGAGCGTGAAAAGCTCAGAAAGGAGCACCTCGACCTCAGAATGCAGAAGGTTCTCGGTCACCTTGATAACCCTCTCGCACTCAGGACAGTCAAGAGGGACATCGCCCGCCTGAACACTCTGATTCACGCACAAGACATTGGCATTGCCAAGGCATCCAAGTAGAGAGGCTAGAAATGGAAGCTAGAAAGAAATCTTTTAACGGTATTGTAGTGAGCGACAAGATGGACAAGACCATCGTTGTTGAGGTTACCAATAGAACCCTTCACCCTCTCTACAAGAAGTACGTTAACAGTACTAAGAAGATCAAGGCTCATGACGAGAAGAATGATGCTCATGTCGGCGACACTGTTACTGTAGTTGAGTGCCGCCACCTCAGCAAGGACAAGTGCTGGAGACTTGAGAAGATCGTCGAGAGAGCTCGCTAAGGAGAACTGTTATGGTACAGATGCAGACTTATTTGAACGTAGCGGACAACAGCGGTGCAAAGCGCGTGCAGTGCATCAAGGTCCTTGGCGGCAGCCACAGATATGTTGCTTCAGTCGGTGACATCATCGTGGTAGCTGTAAAGGATGCCCTCCCGAACGGTACCATCAAGAAGGGTGACGTTCTGAAGGCCGTTATCGTCCGTACTAAGAAGGAATACCGCAGACCTGACGGTACCTATATC
>JBJEWN010000020.1:0-1523 GCA_051885075.1 Bullifex sp. | reverse complement strand
TCCTTCCGATTCCGCTCTTTTCTGTTTCTGGAGAGAATGGAACCAGAATTCTTTCTGTATACTTTTCGGGAGGATTATAGGAAAGTGTGGTATCCAGGGGAGATGAGAAAGAGGTGTCCTTAACAGGAGCTTTCCTGATTACGGCATCCCACCAGCCGTCCAGCAGCGTAAAGTCTTTTCTTGAGAGTTTCGGATCCGGATGCATGTCAGTTCTTCTCCTTTCTGTCACGGATAATCATTATAATGATCAGCGGTATCATGATGATTGCCGCGGGAATGAACATCTGCGGTGTCGGTACGTCTTTTGTGACACCGAGTTCACTGTATGTTCTGCCTGATCCTTTTATTACCGAGGAACCTATCCAGGGGCCGATTATCATCGGAAGTGCAACCGATGCGATCATCCTGACACCCTGAAAGGATCCTGCAATCTCCACCGGTGTCGTATCCCTCAGATTCGCTCCGGCCGCAGATGCGGTTATGAGGTAGCCCGACATCATGAGAAGGGCTGAAAAGGTTACAAAGAGATAAGACCTTGCAAAGTACAGCATGACAAGTCCTGATGTCATCAGAACCGCACCGCAGGCACCGATTCTGCTTTTCCCGACGGTATCCTGGACTTTTCCTGAAAGGACTGATATGACCGAAGAACCCAGCAGTACGATGGCGAGCATCAGCGCGAAATCACCGTAACCGAGATATTCGCTTATGTAGATGATGAGGTATGGCAGGAAAACCTGCAGTGAAACAGAGAGAAGCAGTACGGAAACAAGATCGAGGTACCTTATCCTGTTTTTACTGATCTCTTCAGGACAAAACAGCCTTAGCAGCCCCGAGAGCACATTACCGTCCTGTCTGCTTATGACAGGACTCTCCTTTATAAGAAACGCTGAAGCAATACCGGTGGCAATGTTTATAAGGCCGAAGATCATGAAGAAGTCATTCCATCTTCCCTGCTTTGTCAGACCATCGAAAAGGCCGAAAACAAAGAGCATTGAAAGGAGTGGGAATGTTGCAAGGACGGCTTCCGCCCGTCCTCTGTTCCCTGCATCGGTAACATCCGTCACATATGCATTGAAGGCTGCATCATTTGCAGCCGAACCGAAGAATGTCATGATGCAGTCCAGAAAAATCAGTGCCGATGCAGCGGCGGCCGCACTTCTGAAGTGAGACGGTTTCACATAGGAAAAAGCCATCGTGGAAAAGCCCCAGAGTATGTAACCTGCAGTAATGAAGACTTTCCGTTTTCCGATCCTGTCAGAAATCATTCCGATAAAGAGAGTTGTCAGGGTTGCCGTGACGGCTGAAGCTGCAACCATTGATGCAATGGCTCCTGAATCGGGTGTGATCTCATTGTAGAGATAAACGTTCAGGTACATGTTCTCTATCGACCAGGCAAGCTGGCCCGCCAGTCCGATCATGATGAAGGACATCCATGTCCTTACAGAGAGTTTCTTCATAAAACAATAGTGAACTACCGCCACCCTAAAGGGTTGCAGCTTCCGGTTTAACCCTGGTTTGCT
>JBJEWN010000019.1:0-5866 GCA_051885075.1 Bullifex sp. | reverse complement strand
CCGTATGCGACACCTGCACTCATATCAAGTCTTCTCTTATCCATCGATGAATAATTCGTGATCACCTGGGACCAGACGATCTTGTTGCTCATCGTGATCTTCCTGTTATCGGGTGTGGTAAGCGTTACGGACATTATGTCCATTGCCCTGACGGTTCCGCTGGTTGATCCGATATCCACATAGTCACCGAGCTCAAACGGCTGGTTGATGGCAAGCATCATTCCGCTGAAGATCGAGCTTATCGATTCCTGAAGCGCAAAGCCAAGCACGACACCTGTGATTCCGAGTCCGGCAACCACCGGCGTAAGGTCAATCCCCCAGACAGCCAGTATCAGCAGGACGGCAAAGAGCCAGATAACCACCTTCAGAAGCTTGAATACGAAGCCTGACATCAGCGGAGTGAACTTCTCATGTCTTCCTTCCGTCTTTTTCAGAACCCTTCTGACAAACGAAACCGCTATTTTGGCAACAAAGAACAGGATCAGCGTGGCAATAAGGTTGATACCGAACTTCTCCAGCATGTTAAGTGATGAATAGAAGACATCCATCCAGTTAATTGCCTGTTCAACAGTCTCTTCCACTGCTGCTTGATTCATTTTTTATTTCTCCCTCCGTACATGAGGACAGAGAGGTATTGCCTCTCTGTCATTCTCATTTTATGTTATTATTATTTTGAAAGCAGTTCCGCCACAGCCCTGGTGTAAGCGGCAGGATCGGACGGCATGATGCCTTCCGCAAGGCATGCACCGTCAAGAAGTACCGAAGCAAGCTTCTTTGCACTCTCATCATCAAGACTTTCAGCTCTCTTAACAAGCTCATTGTCCGGATTGATCTCCAGGATGGGCTTGACTTCAGGAACTTCCATTCCCTGACCCATCTGCTTCATCAGACGCTGCATCTGCCAGGAAGGATCGTTTTCATCCATGACGATGACTGCAGGAGTATCCACGAGGCGGTCGGATGCAACAACATCCTTGACCCTGTCACCGAGGAGTGCCTTGAAGCGTTCGATGAGTGAAGATTCGCTCTTCTTCTCATCCTCGCTCTTCTCTTCCTTCAGGTCATCCATTGCACCTGATTTATTGATGGCCTTGAGAGGCAGCTCCTGATACTCGCCAACCATTGAGATTACGATTTCATCAATGTCGTCATCCATGATGAGCACTTCGTATCCCTTCTTCTTATAGGAAGCAAGCAGCGGACTGTTGCGGAGGATGTTTTCCTTACCGCCCGTGATGTAGTAGATTGCCTTCTGGCCCTCCTTCATCCTCTCCTTATAAGCCTTGAGTGAAGTGAATCCCTCGACCTCACTGGACTTGTATCTGACAAGTTCCAGGAGAGTATCCCTGTTGGCATAGTCTGAGTAGAGACCTTCCTTAAGGGGTCTGTTGTACTCTTTGATGAACTTATCATAGAGCTCAGGATTGTTCTCGCTGATCTTTTTGAACTCCCCGAGAAGCTTTTTCACTGAGCCGTTCCTGATGGCAGTCATGATTCTGTTCTCCTGAAGGATCTCACGGGAGACGTTCAGGGGAAGATCCTCACTGTCGATGACACCGCGGACGAACCTGAGGTATGTGGGCAGGAGCTCCTTGTCATCGTCAGTGATGTATACACGCTTGACGTAGAGCTTGACACCGCTTCTGTAATCGGCATAGTTCATGTCGAACGGAGCCTTTGCGGGGATGTAGAAGAGAGTGGTATACTCTGTTGCACCCTCTGCATGGGTGTGAAGATAGAATAGAGGATCCTCGCTGTCGAAGCAGTTGTTCCTGTAGAACTCCTTATACTCCTCATCCTTTATATCGCTCTTGTTCCTTCTCCAGAGAGCGGATGCGCTGTTGATCTGCTCCCTCTTATGCTCAGTCTTCTTTATGGGATTGCCTTCACTGTCCTTCTCGTCAGTGTAGCTTTCCTGGTCATACTCGAGGAAGATCGGGTATGCGACATGGTCGGAATACTTCTTTATAAGGTTTTCAAGGCGGTAACGGCTGGCATATTCCTCACCTTCCTCATTAAGGTGCAGGATGATGGTCGTTCCCTGTCCATCCCTCTCTGCGGGATCAACGGAATAGCTGCTCTTTCCTTCACTTTCCCAGCGGAATGCTTCCTCGCATCCGGCCTTTCTGCTTATTACCTCAACCTTTGATGCAACCATGAATGCGGCATAGAAACCGACACCGAACTGTCCGATGAGGTTGGAATCCTTCTTTGCATCTTCCGTAAGGTTTGCAAGGAACTTCTTCGTGCCGGAGGATGCAATCGTACCAAGGTTCTCATTGAGATCCTTCTCATCCATACCGATACCGTTGTCCTTTATGGTAAGGGTCTTTGCGTCGCTGTCAAACGTGATGTCGATTACGGGATCGAAGCTGAAACCCTTAAGAGGACCGTCAACAAGAGAGAGGTACTTCAGCTTGTCGATTGCATCGGATGCATTGCTGATAAGCTCTCTTAAGAAGATCTCCTTATTGGAATAGAGTGAGTGAATGATCAGGTTGAGAAGATCGCTCACTTCAGTCTTGAACTGTTTTTTAGACATTTTTCTCACCTCAAATGATTTTTACTGCGAGATAAGATAATAACAATACACACTTTCGGCAAGATTGTAAGGATGGCTGTTTTTCTTTATCATCATTCATATGGAGTTCTCACGTCCCGATACTGCAAGAGAGATAAACAGATACAGGGTTCTTAACGCCCTGAAGGCTGAACCCGGGCTCACCAGAGCCGCGCTTTCATCCAGGCTTTCGCTGAACAAAGTCTCGATGAGCGAGATCGTTCAGGGATTCATCAGTGAAGGAATCATCACGGAAGGAGAAAAGGTAAAGACTGCCACGGGACGTCCGGGTACTACCCTTTTTCTATGTCCGGAAGCAATGACCGTTCTGGGAGCGGATATCTCAACATATACGTTCTCGCTCTCCCTCTTCAACGGGGATGGACGTCAGCTGAGAAGCGAACGCTATCCCATGTCGGAGATCACATCCCCTGAAATGCTTAAGGAAAAATTCACTTCAGTCATCGGCAGGATGATAAAACTGTCGGGAGCACGCCCCCGGGGCATGGTCGTGAGCATCAACGGTGAAATAAAGGAAAACCGGATTTCAGGATCATTCCACCCCTTCCTTAACGGTATCAGTTTCACTGAGCTTTTTTCCGATTACCCCTTCCCTGTCGAGGCAGTGAATTCAACGAAGTCTTCTGCGGAAGCTGAAAGGGCCTGCTTCAGTGAGGATGCGGACAGGATGATGGTTGTTTCCTGGGGTGAGCACATCACCTCAGCCATGATCATGAAAGACAGGACAGTGATTAACCCTCTGTTTTCACACCTTCCGGTTACGGAGAAGAATCTCTGTCACTGCGGAGCCATCGGATGTCTTGAAACGGTTGCATCAGGCTGGGGAATAAGGAATCTTTCAGGTAAGGATAAAAGCGTCAGACAGTTATTGAAGAACGGTGATGATATTGAAGATCTGCTCATGAATGCATCCGTGCTTCTCGGAAAGGCTTTGGTGTATGCACTTTTCATGGCCTCGCCCAAAGGATTCATCATCACGGGCGGACTTGCAGGCCTTGATGATAAATACCTCACCGTACTGATGGATACTTTCACAAGACATCTTCCTCCGAGGCTGAGGGAAACTCCGGTGTATGTTTCCTCATTAAAGGAAAAAAGCAGTCTCTCCGGCTGCGGTATCATTGCGCTTGACCGCTTCTTCTACCATGAGAGACTGCTTAAGACACTGAATTTCTAACAGAGGGAAAGAACGAGTTCCTTAAGCTCTCCTTCCTTTGCATCCCTTGAGAAATACTCTTTGAAGTGCTCACCAGAGAAGGTTTCCTTAACGAAATCCTGATCGAGGTTTTTAACGATGTAACGGATATCGGTATGCGTGACTGTCTTCACCTGATCAAGGATCTTTTTGTTCCTCTGTTCGGGGACAACCCTGTCACGGGGATATCCTCCGCCGCCGGGAGCAACGAAAAGCTGCTCGAAGATGTTCTTCAGTCTGAGCTCAGCGCCCCAGCCCATGCCCTTTGCATAGGGGATTGCGATCGCGTTTCCGTCATTGATCTGCATGAAAAGGTATGCATCCTCAGGATCAACGACATGGCCGCACAGCGTTGCGGGGAAGCTGTTGAGGGCAAGCATTGCGCCTTCACCGGTCCCGCATCCGGTAACGATGAAATCAGCCGCACCTGAGTTCAGGAGGACTGAAGAAAGCAGGCCAGCCTTTACATATGTGATCTGGCACTCATCCTTGGATGAGTACATACCATAGTTGACGACTTCGTGACCGTACTTGGCCGCGACTTCCGTAAGACACTCCAGGACGAGAGGATTCTTGTCTGCCTGGCTGTTCTCCATAACCAATGCGATTCTCATACTAATGTTTCCTTATGTTTCTGATGATACCATCAAAGTCTGTGAATAATCCAACCGGAAAATGCAAAAAGCAGATTATTCAGCTTCTCAGGAAGACTGGGATCGGCAGCTCCCTTATGCAGCATTCCCATAATTCACCTGCATCTGAACAGCTTCAGAACAAAGGATGCATCATAACGCTCCGGGGTCGCATCCTCCCTGCTGTTTCAGCTCCCGGTCATGATGCCCTCAGGCCAGGTAAGTTTCGTCCTTTCGGGATTGCCCGCATCAGGCATTCTGACGCAAAGTTCAAATTTATTTTCTAATGAATTCTGCCATAACGTAAAAATACAAATTGATGTTTCTTTCATACAAACATGCATTCTGAATACATAATATTGTGATCGATTCAGCTGTTCAGGGAAAACTTGGCTTTCCTTTGGGATAAAAAAACCACTAGATACTCAGTACTCTAGTGGCAACCTCCTTGATCCCGAATTAACGGGATACTGCGAAGGGAACCTCCTCAGGTGCCCTTCAAAATTCCTCAACAGAAATTATCACATGGATTTCACAATATTGGAAGAATTATTTTCAGTTTTTTTTCTCTGACAATACAAAAAGTTGTCTTTTTCAATTATTTTATGATACCATTGATATATCAGTTAGGAGTGTGCCATGTATACAGCAAACATCCCGGGCGGTTCAAAATCCAATAATATTGCAAACGCACTTGAAAAAGCCATTCTGTCAAACGAATACAAACAGGGTGAACTCCTGCCCAGCCAGAAAGAGCTGGCAGAACAGTTCAATGCTTCCTCCAGATCATTGAGGGAAGCCTTCAAGGCACTTGAGGCAAAGGGACTCATTGAAGTAAGTCAGGGAAAAAGGGCTGTTGTCAAATCAAACAATCTGGACAGGTTCGTTGAATCACTCTCACTGACGATGTTCTCACAGGCCAATCAGGACACAAGACTTCTTTCCGACCTGCTCGAGGTTCACATCACTCTTGAGGTATCGGCGGCAAGGGAGCTTTCCCGCCGTCCTGAAAGACTTACGACAGTCAAATATCTTGAAAGCATCGTAAGCAGGATGGAACAGCTGCTCCTCAGTGATGACAAGGAAGGTGCGATGAAGCAGTTCAAACAGCTCGACTTCAACTTTCACTTCTCGATAGTCAACTCAAACACCAACATTGTTTTCAAGAGTATCTACAACAATCTTTCGCCTCAGCTAAACTCAATTTTCGAGCGTCTTACGGACAGTGAGGAAGGTCTGAAAAAGAAGCTCAGGGAGTATCACTATCTTATCGACGCACTGAAGGAAGGACAGACCGATCTCGTTGTTGCCCTGACCCTGGTGCTGACAAACAACATAAAGCATCAGTTCGACTCTGCATATCTCGTAAAGCAGTGAGAACCATCATGCACACATACGATGGCAGCATTCCTGCCATCTTTTTTTGAATTTTATGAATGTAATAGAATTAAAGCATGC
>JBJEWN010000018.1:0-1528 GCA_051885075.1 Bullifex sp. | reverse complement strand
GGGATGGATTCCTGACACCGGAGAGTATCTGATAGGCATAGTGAACTTCCAGTCCGCTTTTCCTTATGCACTCACTTCTTTCAATGCCCTTTTCCTCAAGCAGGCGGAGGAAGTACTCCCGCCAGTCTGTGGAGGCGCTGTAGTCATCTGAGAATTCTTCCCAGTCCTCAATCCTTGATGAGCGGAGAATTCCCTTGAGGTCCGATGTTTTTCTTTCAGCCATACAGCTGATTATGATAATGTAGAACCATGGAACTGTCACGGGGAAAAACTGAAGATTACGAGTACATCAGAACCGATATGGACGATGCGGGCATCCATCTGAAACGACGGGTTTCCGACGGAAGGATGTTTACGGAAAAACATGTACCGAAGGAAGCGGAAGAAGTGTACATCCATCTGAAGGAAAACCATTACAAAGGTGTTCCTGAAGTAATTGACATCAGAGATGAAGGATCATGTCTTCTGGTCACGGAGGAGTACATCGAAGGGCGGGACCTGAGAACATTTCTTGAGGGAGGACACATATTCAGTGAAAAGGAAGCGGTTGATATAATCATATCACTCATCATGATCCTCCGTCCCCTTCACCAGCATCATCCACCGATAATCCACAGGGATATCAAACCGGAAAACATCATTCTGGACAGATACGGCAAAGTCTGGCTGATTGACTGGGGCGCCGCAAAGAAGGAAACCTACGGAAGATCAAGGGATACTGTCCTGATGGGAACTGAAGGTTATGCAGCCCCTGAGCAGTACGGTTTTTCCTTTTCCGATCCATCCACCGACATCTATGCGATCGGAGTGCTTCTCAACGAACTTATCACAGGAAAGCTTCCGTCGGAGGGCAAATGCACCGGACGGCTCCGTGCCGTGGTTGATAAATGCACGGAGCTTGAAAAATCAAACCGATATGAAAACGTGGATCAACTGAAAAAAGCACTTATCTTCAGAAAACCTCATAAGTGGCTTCTTCCGGGCTTCCGGGGAAAGGGAATCGGTCTTAAGGTTATTTCAGCATTCCTCTATTACATGCTTGCGTACGGCACGCTGAATATGGATGTAAGTGATTCAAAAAGCACTGCAGACACTGTTCTTAACCGTATCTTTTCCTTCATTCTGTTCTTCTCCCTTGTACTGTTCTTCGGCAACTGGGGAGACATGTGGTCCCGTCTTCCGCTTATGAGAAGTCCGATGAGGAACAGGAAGGTTACAGGCCTGATCATCTGGCCCATAATGATCACGAGTGCGGTAATGACAGTGTTCTCCCTGTCAGAGATGCTGTTTGTCTGATCCTTTACAATTCAATATTCCATGTAGTACGGCACAGATTCATAGCTAATCCTCTTTTTGTCGGAGGGAACCCCTATGGCTTTGCCGCGGGAAGAAGCTAACCATTAAGATATTGATGATGAAGAAGGAATCAGCATGATCCCACCTGTCCATTCAAGCAGTCTCAGACGTTTATATGACCGTTCTTCAATAACGTTTCCTTTACCGTCTGCCGTCACGAAGGTTCCGGACG
>JBJEWN010000017.1:0-5887 GCA_051885075.1 Bullifex sp. | reverse complement strand
GGATCATTCTTTTCTCCCGGAACACTACGTGCGAACAGGGTACTGCTTGAAGAGTATTACAGGGGTAAAGGCTATAAGGATGCAACCGTCAGTGTGAAGAGCGCAACGGATGAGGAGACAAACAAAGTAACCATCACATACGAAATCAGCGAGGGTTATCAGTACAAGGTAAGTTCGATAAACTTTACCGGTATCAGGAACATCAGCGCCAAGGAGCTTGCCAAGCAGATGGACTCCAAGGAGAGATCATTCTTCAGAAGCGGTAACTTCATTCAGAGTCAGCTTGATGCAGATCTTGAGAAGATCCTTCAGTTTTACAGTACGAACGGCTACATCGATGCCGTAATAAACAGCGTTGACATTGCTGATGACGGAATCGAGGATGATAAGTACAGACTCCTGGCAATAACAATCGATATCAGTGAAGGAGAGCTCTGGAAACTCGGTGAGATCACGTTCAGCGGCAACAGTGTTTTCTCAGATGAGGAGATAAGTGCCCTCATTTACTTAAAGAGCGGTATCGTCAACAATTCCCAGCAGATCACGGTCCAGCTTCAGGAGATAGCATCCCTTTATTACAACAACGGATATATTCAGACCTCAATCATCCCTTCCGAAATCCGGGATGAGGAAAACCACACAGTAAGCTATCATCTTGACATTACCGAGAGTGCACAGTCAGTGATCGAGGAAATCGTCATTACGGGTCTTACCAAAACCAAGCCCTATGTTTTCGAGCGTGAAATGGAGCTTAAGGTAGGTGACGTTTTCTCTCAGGCAAAACTTCAGAAATCAGGCCAGAACATCATGAACACATCCATAGTCACGGATATCAAGACCGGTCTTTATCAGGGAAAGAGTGAAAACGGTGTCGTTCTCGAGCTGGCTGTTGAGGAAGGCAACCAGATGGAGCTCTCCTTCGGAGCAACCTTCGGCGGTACCGTCGACGGATTCCCCGTTTCGGGTTTCCTCCAGTGGAGTGACAAGAACCTCATGGGTACGGGAAGGGATTTTTCCGTTTCAACAAATCTGTCCCCCGACACCCAGTCACTTTATCTCTCCCTTTCAGACGACTGGGTAGGGGATAAGAGATGGTCCAATGCCATCTCGATATCACTTGAGCGTGCAAGCAAGACAGGTGTTCTGCAAAGGGCAGGAGGAAGCTCATATTTCGATGGACGCGATAAGGATAAAGTAACATTCCCGAAAGGATATTCATCAGCACTTGAATGGTACATGAGCGAACAGGCAACACCTCAGAGCACAAATCTCATGAGCTATGATTTCTACTCCGTTACCGGTTCATACAGTACAGGATACAAATTCATGTTCGATGCAGGATCACTTTCACTTTCAGGCGGTCTTTCAATCGGACTTTCACATGCGATTTATGATCCGAACTACGATCCGTATGAGTACATCATAAAGAAATACAATGAAGGCTGGCAGTTCTCCAATAAGCTTTCCGCTTCACTTACCTGGGATGGAAGGGATCTCATCAACAATACCACAAGGGGTTATGTCCTCAGTGCTTCCTATACTTATGCAGGAGGTATTCTCGGAGGTCTTTCAAACTACAATAAGATATCAGCAAGTGCGGCAGGATATGCATCGCTGGCAAAATTCACCAACGATGAAGGAAAAACAAAGCAT
Organism: Bullifex sp.; assembly: GCA_051885075.1. GTDB lineage: Bacteria > Spirochaetota > Spirochaetia > Sphaerochaetales > Sphaerochaetaceae > Bullifex. The sequence goes on along the minus strand of JBJEWN010000017.1, from coordinate 4,234 downwards.
CTTGTCCTGTCCCTGACTAGCCAGGTTTCATTCATGCTTCCGCAGTACTGGAACAATACAGATTCATCCGGATGGGGATTCTACGATGCCAACAAGGGTGCGACCAAGTATGAAATGCTTTACATAGACGGCATGAACATCGGACGCGGACACTCCCTTAAGCTGTGGAATTCCTTCCTCTGGCACAACCAGCTTGAAATCAGTTATCCTCTTGTCGAGAACGTCATTTCCGCAGAGGCTTACATAAGTGCAACCGCAATCACTGAGGACCTCAATACCCTGAGTTTCGCAAACCTTGGCTGGTACTTCTCTGCAGGTGCAGGCATAAAACTTAAGATTCCCGGATTCCCTCTTGGTCTTTACCTCTGCAAGACATCAAGTTATGTGGACGGTATCTATGCCTGGGACGGAGGTCCGATCTTCGGCAGCAGTTCCTCGGGATCAGGTCTGAAGCTCGTTCTTGCGATTACGACATCAATCTACTGATAAATGGCAAAGAAGAGCGACAGTGAACTGACGCCCATGATGCGTCAGTATATGGAAATAAAAAAAGAGCACAGCGATGAGGTGCTCTTTTTCCGCCTTGGCGACTTTTATGAAATGTTCTTTGAAGATGCGGTTGAAATATCGCACCTTCTGAATCTTACACTTACGCACAGGGCAGGGCATCCCATGTGCGGAATTCCTTATCATGCCGCGAAGACCTATCTCAGGCGGCTTCTTGACATGGGGAAAAAGGTTGCTATCTGCGAACAGCTTTCCTTAAGCGAAAACGCGAAGGAACTCGCAAAAAGGGAAGTTGTTCAGATTTACACGCCCGGTACCGTAATAGAGGATGAATATCTGGACAGCGAATCAGATTCATTCATCATTGCCGTCAACAGGGTGAAAAACGAATATGCCGCAGCTTATGCAGACATCACCACAGGTGAATTCCGTGTAAGACACATTTCCAAAGAGAGCCTTACTTCAGTTCTTTCTTCCATAATGGCAAAGGAAATCGTTGTCGATGAGGATCTTTACTTCACTGATAATGAATTCAGAAGGGAAATGGATGAGCTTTCCCTCATCGTGTCAAAAGTCCCCGGAAGGTATTTTTCACAGAGGGACGGCGTAAATCAGGTATGCGAACTCTTTTCGGTCACGTCCACTGAAGTTTTCATGCTCGATCCGAAGGATTCCTGTCTTTCCGCCGCAGGCGCACTTATCCATTATATAAAGGACATGTGCAAAAGCGAGCTTAAACAGTTTGAAAACCTTAAGCTTGTTAAGGATGAAGGATTTCTGCAGCTTGATGCTGCCAGCGAGAAGAATCTGGAACTTACCGTCAACATGCATGACGGCACATCGTCGGATACTCTCTATTCCACAATAAACAGGACAGTAACCGGCTCAGGTGCGCGGCTGCTCAAGGACAGACTCACCCATCCCGTTTCCGATCCTGACGAGATCGGGAGAAGGCTGGACTGGGTAACATTCTTTAAGGAAAACATTGATGAACGCAGGAGGGTCAGGGAACTCCTTCGTGGCTCATCTGATCTTATCAGGATAGCCGGAAAACTGGATATGAAACGCAGCGTTCCGAGGACCCTTATCGCGACAAGCGAATCCCTAGGATGTTTCTTCGAACTGGTCAGCAGTCAGGAGAAGTATCTCAGCCTTGTTTCAGAGGAACTTAAGAATGCCGATAAGCTCATGGATCTCGTGGGCGAAATCAACAGGGCAGTCAATCCTGAATGCACGAACCTGTACCATGAGGGTGAAGTGATTGTATCAGGATATGATGAGGAACTGGACAGACTCAGGGAAACCGAAAACGGATCATCTTCGCTTCTCTCCGATTATCTTGAAAAAGTAAAGGAGGAAAGCGGACTCACAATCCTTAAACTCGGAGAGAACAGGATTATCGGATATTATCTTGAGGTTCCCAAAGGTCAGCTTGACCGCGTACCGTCTTATTTCATAAGGCGACAGACCCTGGTGGGAGGGGAAAGGTTCACGACACCTGAACTTACAGGCCTTGAGAACACGATAAGAAATGCTGGAAGCATGAGTGCGGCAAGGGAAAAGGAAATATACAATGAAATTACTGCCGGTGCGGCTTCACTTTCCCAGGAGCTGAGACTCTGCGGAGTAATACTTTCAAAACTCGATCTCTACCAGAGCTCCGCTGAAGCAGCAAGTCAGATGGGATATGTAAGACCCGTGATCATGCCTGCCGGAAGCAATCTGATAATTTCCGGAGGCAGACATCCGGTGGTTGAGGCAAAGGTGTCATCAGGGACCTTCGTGAAGAATTCATTTTCATCGGAAAAGAGCCGTTTTGCACTCATCACAGGCCCCAACATGGCAGGAAAGTCCACATTCCTGAGGCAGACTGCACTTATCGTTCTGATGGCCCACGCAGGATTTTTCGTACCTGCCGACAGTGCCGAAATACCTGTCACTGACAGAATATTCACAAGAGTCGGTGCTTATGACAATCTGGCAAAGGGCGAGTCAACATTCATGGTTGAAATGAGGGAGAGCGCAAACATAATCAGAAATGTCACCGGAAAAAGTCTTGTCATCATGGATGAGACAGGACGTGGCACTTCGACTCAGGACGGAATGTCGATTGCCTATGCAATCATGCAGTACCTTCTGAGGCTTGGTCCGGTTACTCTTTTCGCGACACACTATCACGAGCTTACGATGCTCGATACATCCATGATGCAGCTGCTGACGCTGGAAGTCGTACAGGACAGAAGCAACATTACTTTTGTGCGCAAAGTAATAGAAGGTGTGGCCGAGTCAAGTTATGGTCTTCACGTAGCCCGGCTTGCAGGTATTCCCCAGTCAGTCATAAGGACCGCATCCGCGTTCCAGAAACAGCATTTCGCTTCATACTCCGCCTTCGATGAACGTGAACAGTTTGATCTGTTCACGGATACATCTGCCCTTGGAGACGATGGCGAACATGAAATAGCTGATTCCCTGATGGATTTCGACATACAGTCATCCACTCCCATGCAGGCGGTGATGTTCATCGACAGGCTCCAGAATGAAATCCGTGAAAAAAGCAGGAAAAAAAATTGAAACAGTTACAAAACAGTGTAATATGATGAATAGGCAGTTGGGAAAAGCCCTGACTTGTCATCAGGAAGCGCCCGGCTGCCTTCTTTTTTCACAGAACAATCAGTTTCAGAAACAATAATTAGAAAAAAAATGCATAACATGGCACTTGACATGTTATGCTGTTAAATATATTCTTCTGATAGTTCAATTAATTAGATGATTGAAGGAACCGAAACTGGTTCCTTTTTTTGTGATATGAGAGGACTATGTTAGCAAGAGGCATTAAAGAGAATAAGCTTTACAGGGAGATGAGCGAACTGCTTGAGCCGATGGGGCTTCTGGTGGTTGATGCCGTGAAAAACGAGACGGCACAGGGCATTCAGCTCATCATCACGGTATTCTCACCGGAAAGGGAAGTGAATACCGATGACCTGGCGGAGGTATACAACATCGTTTATCCCCGTTACAGCGTCATTTTTCAGGACAGGGATCTGTCACTGGAGGTTTCATCACCCGGTATGACAAGAAATTTCAAGGACATTCATGAGTTCGAGCTTTTCAGAGGGCGTCTCGTGAGGGTCTATTCTTCAACCTTCTCAACTTGGATAGAGGGTTATATTTCATCCTGCAGTGATGAGAGTGTCACTCTCAACTCTGCCTTAGCAGTGGATACAAATGAGACAAAAGACGAAATGGTACTCACCTATGGTGAGATCCAGAAGGCCAAGCTGGCCTATCGTTGGGAGGAAGGAAAATGAGTGATATGAGAGATGCCATCCTTCAGATGAGCGAGGAAAAGCACATTTCCCAGGAGATGGTACTTGAGACAATCAGGGAATTCGTTAAAGCAGCATACAAGAGAAAGTTCGGAACCGATGAGAATGTTGTCGTTGAATTCTCTGAAGACCTTTCAGAGCTGCACTGTTCAGCCAGAAAGGTAGTTGTCGAAGAGGAAAACTACTACAATGAAGTTACCGAGATTCCCCTGGACGAGGCACGTGAGCTTGCTGACAATGTTGAAGTAGGGGACTCCCTGATGATTCTCCTTGATCCTCACACATTTGACCGCGGTGCGGTACAGTCCGCAAAGCAGAGGGCTCAGCAGTCTTTCAAGGATATCCAGAACAACTATACCTACAGTGAGTAAAATAAGCAGTATCGGTGAAGGAGCATTTAC
>JBJEWN010000016.1:0-1535 GCA_051885075.1 Bullifex sp. | reverse complement strand
GTACAGGACATCCTTTCAATGGGACGGGAAAGACCGCCTGTTCATCAGGTTCATTGCCGCCGACTGGCGTGCAGTTGTTTTTCTGAACGGTAAGCGCGTCTGCTTCCATGAGGGAGGATATACGCCCTTTGAGGCAGAGCTCACTGAAGAAGCCAGAAACGGCGAGAACACACTCGAGGTAAAAATACATGATTTTACCGATACGGAGCCTTACTGCAGAGGGAAACAGTCAATGAAGCCGCATGGAATGTGGTACCGTTGCCAGAGCGGGATATGGCAGAGTGTGTATCTTGAGAAAAGGCCCATGGAATACATAAAGAAGATAACATCCGAGACTCTGGACAGATACTCTGCCACCGTCACCGTGGAAGCAACATCCGATGGTCCTGTTACAATCGATTTCGGATTCACGGCAATCACGGCTGAAACGAACAGTCCGTTTCAGCTGGATATCAGGAATCTGACACTATGGTCCCCTGATACTCCGAAGCTCTATCCTGCAAGGCTCAGGTTCATGAATGATGAAGCGGAAACTTATTTCACGTTCAGGTATCTGAGTTACGGTGATGACGGCAGATTCAGTCTTAACGGTAAGAGTTTCTATTCCAACGGCATCCTTGATCAGGGGTACTCACCTGAAGGTTTCCTGACAATGACCTATGAGGAAATGAAGAAGGATGTTGAACTCATCAAATCCCTCGGTTTCAATTCAGTAAGGAAACACATCAAGGTGGAACCACCTGTCTGGTACAGACTCTGTGATGAAACAGGACTCTGCGTATGGCAGGACATGGTATCGGGAGGAAAACCGTCACCAATAGCAGCAATGTTACCTGCCGTCATTCAGCGCTTCAGACTCTCTGATACGGGTAATCATGCACTTTTCGGCCGAAAAGAACAGAAAGGAAAGGATGAATTCCTTCATACAGCGGAAGAGACTATAAACACACTTAAGGAATACGGATGCGTAATCCTCTGGACCGTCTTCAATGAAGGCTGGGGACAGTTCGACAGTGAGAAGGTGTACAAACACCTCAGGAATCTGGATCCGACCAGGTTCTACGACTGCACATCAGGGTGGCATGATCAGAAGAAAGGAGAACTTGCATCATTCCACTGCTATTTTCAGACATATAAATACAGGAAGGACAGATACGGCAGGTCAACCGTCCTCAGTGAATTCGGCGGTAACATATACAGGATTAAGGATCATGTCTACAGTGATAAGGATTTCATCTACAGAAAAACGGAATCAGAGGATGAATTCCTTGAAAGGCTTAAACTTCAGTTCGAAAATGACAGGAAACAGAAAGATAAAGGACTTACAGGAAGTATCTACACACAGATAAGTGATGTGGAAGAAGAAAGCAACGGATTTGTGACATTTGACAGGGAAGTCATAAAGTCAGATATAGCAAAACTAAGGGAAATTATATCAGTACTTAATGATTAATTAATTGTAATCGAATCAGAAGGATATAAAAAACTGGCAGCGTCCTACTCTCCCACGGACAAAGCCGCAGTACCATCGGCGA
>JBJEWN010000015.1:0-5900 GCA_051885075.1 Bullifex sp. | reverse complement strand
GGAGCGGAAGGTGCGGGGGTTGCAACAATGGTCGCAAGACTGACTGAAATGTGTATCGTAACGGGTTATTCATACTTCAGGAAGCTTTCCTTCACGATAAAAGGAACAGGGGCATTCATCCAGTCCCGTTCTTTCCTTTCACTTTACACAAAAACCTGTCTTCCGGTACTTCTCAATGAGATGCTCTGGTCCCTGGGCATGACCGCATACAAGGTCGGATATGCAATGCTGGGTGTCGATACCCTTGCGTGCATCAACGTTTCCGAGTCGATAGCCAACTTCTTTTTCATATTCGTAATGGGACTCGGTAACGCAACAACCATACTGCTTGGTCAGATACTCGGAAAAGGAGATATTCGCGGAGCAAGGGAAGGTGCCCGGCTCATACTCAGGACAGCATTTACAGTCGGCTGCGTGATGGGGCTTTCAATGGCACTGACGGCACCGCTGTTCACCGGACTTTTCAATGTTTCAGCTGATATAAGGCATATGGCGGAACGCTGCCTGTTCGTGAAAGCGGTCTTCCAGCCGCTGTGCAGCATAAACATGGTGCTGTTCGTCGGTATCCTCCGTGCCGGAGGTGACACAAGGTATTCCCTTATTGCGGAGACTTCCTGTGTCTGGCTGATCGGAGTGACCATGTCTTTCCTGGGAGCCGGGGTACTGCGGCTTCCGATATATACGGTCGTTGCGATGACAAGCCTCGAGGAAGTGTCAAAGCTCTTCCTGTGCTATCCACGCTACAGAAGTGAAAAGTGGATCAAATCACTCGCAAAGCCCACTGATAAGTAGTATCATTCAGTCATGAGTATTAAGTATGTTTTGATCAACGGAACCGTCATCTCCGGTGTCGCGAGCATCAGCGACTGTGCCCTCTCGATCGATGACCAGGGTAATATCGGGGATGTATTCAGGATGCGCCGTTTTGATGCGGATCAGTTCGATGACTCAGTCACAAAGATTATCGATGTCAAGGGAGCATATATCACTCCCGGTCTTATAGATACACACCTCCATGGAATCGGAGGCTACGGTACGGAGGACTGCTGTCCTGAATCGATTCTTGGCATGAGTGAGGCTTTGGCCGACAACGGTGTCACTTCATTCCTTCCTACAGTCTACACTGACACACTGGACAAGATGATCGCATCCACAAAGGCGATCGTTGCGGCAATGGGACATGAAAAGGGAGCGATAATCGAAGGGGTGAATCTGGAAGGACCTTTCATTTCGCCTGAAAGAATCGGGGCACAGAGTCCTGACGGACTCAAGCCCGTTTCACTGGAAGTTTTCAATCAGCTTTACGAAGCAGGTCAGGGACACATCGTAGCCATGACTGTGGCTCCTGAGCTCAAGCACATGAGAACACTTGCGCTTGAAGCGCAGAAGAGAGGAATCGTTCTGCTTGCCGGACACACCAACGCCACATATGAGAACATCATGGACGGCATGCAGTGCGGTATTCTCCATACCACTCACTTTTTCAATGCAATGAGCCGCCTGCACCACAGGAACCCGGGCTGTGTGGGTGCCATCATGATCCAGCAGGACATGAAAGCCGAAATCATCTGTGACGGCATTCATGTCCATCCGGAACTCATCAGGCTCCTGCTCAGGGAAAAGCCTGTGAGCAATGTCATAATGGTTACAGACTCGCTTAAGCCTACAAAACAGAAAAAGGGAGAGCTCACTGCCAACGGAGTACCTGCGGTCCTTCAGGATGGTGCCTTCGTAAGCAGGGACAATCCTGATCTGTTCCTTGGGTCCGCCCTCACTCTTCTGAACGGAGTCAAAAACATTGTCTCCTGGGGTATTCCCATCGACCAGGCAATTCAGATGGCATCATCAAACCCGGCAAGGGTATACAACTTCGCCCATAAGGGTGCCCTGATTCCCGGATACAGGGCAAACATCACGATAATAAACAAAGATTTCTCGCTCGGAGGCCTTTTCATCAACGGAGAGCTGAAGAGAGGTCTTCTCAGTAAGGAGTTCGTCAATGTGGTACGATAATCTCGAGGAAAGAAAAGTATGGGAGTATTTTGAAGCGATTTCAGAAATTCCCAGGGAATCAGGAAACGAGGAAGGGGTGAGGAAATATCTTCTCTCCTGGGCCGAGGCGCACGGAATTGAAGCTAAGACGGATGCTATCGGAAACGTCATAATGTTCAGATCCGGCGCGGAAGGAAAGGAACCTGTATGTCTCCAGGGACACATGGACATGGTATGCGTGAAAAGAGAAGGTTCCGGACATGACTTTACCAAGGATCCGATCGAAATCGTTCTGGATGGCAATACGATCAGGGCAAAGGATACATCCCTTGGTGCCGACAACGGTGTGGCTGTTGCCTTCGCACTTGCCCTTCTCGAGGAAAACGATCCTGATTTTCCTCCTCTGGAAGCACTTTTCACGGTCTCTGAGGAGACAAAGCTCCTGGGTGCAAACAATCTCGATGCATCGCTGATCAGATCCAGAAAACTCATCAACATCGACAGTGAGGAAGAAGGAATCATTTACATTGGCTGTGCAGGAGGTCTCCAGATCAATGCAAAAAAGAAGGCAAAGCTCAAGAACGTTTCCGGTGACACGGTTCATCTGAAGCTCTCCGTGTCAGGTCTCCTGGGAGGCCACAGCGGTGGGGAAATTCACAAGGAAAGGGCAAATGCCATCAAACTCCTTGCCAGGATAATGCACCGCTTCCCCGTATACTCCCTTACGGACATACAGGGAGGAACGAGAAGCAATGTAATCCCGTCTTCAGCATATGCTTCCTTCGTCATCGACAGCGAGGATGAGGAAACGATCAGAAGTCTGGTCACCAATGCCGCTGCTGAAATAAAGGGTGAATACAGGATACAGGATCCCGGAATCGAAATAACGCTTGAAACCCTCCCTCCCGCATCCGAGGCAATAAAGTTCAGGACATCAGTGGCGTTCATTGAAGCACTTTATCTCGCACCTAACGGCGTGCAGGCGATGAGCCAGGCAGTTCCCGGAGTTGTTGAGTCATCGAACAACATTGCCATAGTGAAATATGAGGACGGAGAACTCAGGGTTCTTTCATCAACAAGATCACTGGTGGAAAGTGCCAGGAACGAAACGGCACTCAGGGTTGGAGCAGCATTTGAAATCATGGGACTCAAGGTTTTCTATGATGACGGATATCCGTCATGGGCACCAAATCCTGACAGTCAGCTTACAAAGAAGGTTGCGGAGGAATATAAAAAGTTCACTAAGAAAAAGCCTGTGGTCACATGCATCCATGCAGGTCTGGAGTGCGGTATAATCAACTCCCTCATTCCCGGCATGGATTCCGTCTCTATAGGCCCCGATCTCTTTGATGTTCACTCAGTAAACGAACACATCGATTATCAGAGTGCAGTAAGGACAATGGCCTTCCTCAGGCATCTGCTGAAATCGCTATGAGCAGAAAACCTCTTATAGGTATCGCCGCTGAGACAATCAGCGGCGATATGCATAAAGGAGCATTCAGGTACGATTGGTACATGGCAATATCTTCATATGTAAGGGGAATCATGAATGCCGGTGCTGATCCGGTAATTCTGATCCCCGGTTCCGATCCTGCCCGTATGATAAGCATGGTGGACGGACTGCTGCTTCAGGGAGGGAAGGACATTTCCCCTTCTCTCTACGGAGAGGAAAAAACTCCTGAGTGCGGACCAAATGACATCATTGAGGATAAATTCCACATTGATCTGATAAAAGAAGCGATAAGACAGAAAAAACCGATACTCGGAATCTGCCGCGGTCTCCAGATCATCAATGTCACACTCGGAGGTACTCTTTACCAGCACCTTCCCAATCAGGAACACAAACACTTTGAGGATTATGAAAATCCATCCCATACAATTACAGTGGTACCGGGTACGAAGCTTGCATCAATATTCGGGGAGGGAATACTGCCTGTAAACAGTCTCCATCATCAGGGGATAAAGAAGATTGCTCCTTCACTTGCAGCTGCCGCATACAGTCCGGACGGACTCATTGAGGCTGTGGAGGCTGACGGTATCATCGCACTGCAGTGTCATCCTGAAGCGCTGAAAGAAAAACACGGGGAGTACCAAAGATTATTTGATTTTTTCATCGAAAACTGTAAAATCAGGACATGAAAAAATTAATGATATTCATTATCATGCTGGTGGCTCTGACACCTGTCTTTGCCGACCAGCTGATCACTAACGTTGCCCTCAGCACTGGAAAGGACACACTGAACAACAACACAGTGTTCGGCAGTGTCGCCCTTGGTTACACAAAAGACAAGAGAATGTCGGTACTGGCCGCAGAAATGAAGAGTCAGGAAACCACCTTATCGTTGCTTGCAAAGTGGAATATAGGAAAACAGACAGATACGAGAATCACACAGTACGAACAGCTCAGATACCGTGAATCACGGGACATGTTCTCTGTTTTCTCTTTCACAAGCGCATATTTCTACTATGATGTCTCATCATCGTACAGTAACGGACTCGCCATGTCCTTCACTTTTGAAAACAAGGGTGACATCCGCATTGGAACAACCCTCATGGCAGGTATATACGGAAAGATGAGCATTATAAATGACATAAAGAATCCGGTATTCTCAGTTTCACCATTTGCCCTTGCGGATGTCTATCTGAGTTTTTATGACAAAGTCCGTCTGCAGACTGAACTTACGACGGGATCAATCTTCTACCTTCCGACAAACTTTGCATATGAACTTACATTCATGCTGAATGTGGAACTTATGAAGGATCTTTCGATCGGAGCAAGTCTCACGACCGGGCTTGCAGACAACTTCACCGAAACCTTCTTCTCCAACAGATTTGAGTATTCAACGTTCGTTAACTGGGGGTACACGTTATGAGAAAGATAATACTGTTTATCTTAGTGGTTCTTACAATTCTCACATCATGTGACAACATAGTACCGATTGCCAACATAGATCCATACAAAGCCACGGATGAAAACCACTTTGAGGTGCCTCTGACAGAGCTTAATGAAAACATTCCTTCCGATAAGGAAGATTTCCGCATCCTCCTTATTTCCGATACCCACTTCGGAAAGACAAAAAGCGGGACATTCTTCAAAAAGGATGAATTCGCACAGTACATAAAGGATAACGGAATTCTGTCTTCCACGGACATCGTCGTGAACCTGGGTGATGTGTCTGATAACAGCCAGCAGGAACAGCTTGATGAATATAAGGCATGGAGTGAGGAACTGTTTGCTGGTAAGCCCATAGTGAATGTAATAGGAAACCATGACAACAGAAACGGAGGCGTACAGAGATTCCTTGATACAGTGGCATATACCGACAGCACATACTACCGGTTCAGCATGTCCGATGTTCAGTTCTACGTCGTGGATTCAGCTTACAGGACGCTCGGACGCCAGCAGCTGGACTATCTGATGAAGACACTGGAAGCGAATAAGAATGAGAAGAAAATCATTTTAACTCACATTCCACTCTATGGCTCGATAACAAACTACTATGCTTCGTTTGCCGATGAGAAGGAAAGAAACTTCCTTCTTTCCCGATTCTCCCGCTACGGAGTGAATCTGCTGCTTACAGGACACAAGCATGTTCCTGAATCATATTATGACTACACGGACAGCTTTACGGAAATCGTCGTGAACGGTTTCCATGGTGAGCCTTTCAGGGGATCGGTTCCCGTATTCTATGTCTGTGACTATAAGAAATCAGATTCGTCATTCACGATAAAAGCATATTCCTACGGGAATGACACATTCAGTGAGACAAACTCTCACACATACACACTGTGAAAAAAAAATCAAGGCTCCCTGAAAACCGGGGAGCCTTGAAGTATATTCCGGAAAACTCTATTTGATAAGCTCAATAAGCTTTCTGAATCCTTCTTCGATTCTGGTTCTGTCCTCA
>JBJEWN010000014.1:0-1543 GCA_051885075.1 Bullifex sp. | reverse complement strand
AAAGCCTCTTACAAAGAAAGAAAAGGAAATAATCGAAAACGGATTTCCTCCGCTTCCGCGTGAGGATGAGCATCTGTTCATTCCTGTGGGAAAATATTCACTTCTCCAGACTGTTCCGGTAAGCAGGAAAAGCGAACTTTCAAGACATATTCTGCCGTTCACTGCCACACGTCAGGAAGGCAGGGTATATGTAAGATTCATAAAGGAAAATGAACTGGAATGCGTCATGCAGCTCTTTTTTCCGGTATGACGCCTTGCCGACGGAAGGTTATTAAATTATAGTGAATATTATGCAACTTCAAACAATAAGCGATACCGTGCACAGACTTATTCTCCCTGATCAGGAGATAATACTTGTCGGCACGGCCCACGTCAGTCAGAACAGCGTGAAAGAAGTAAAAAACATAATTGAAACAGAAACACCTGACAGGGTATGCATAGAGCTTGATGACGGAAGGATGAAATCCAAAACCGACAGATCTTCCTATGAGAACATGGATATCAGGAAGGTCATAAAGGAAGGAAGGGGTTTCTTTCTCCTTGCCAACACTGCCCTTGCATCATTCCAGCGCAGGATGGGTGCCCAGACAGGTACAAAACCGGGAGAGGAAATACTCGGAGCCGCCGAAATAGCAAAGGAAGCAGGCATACCCGTATCCCTCTGCGACAGGGACATACAGACGACATTCAAACGCGCCTGGGCAAAGAGCTCACTGTGGAATAAATGCAAACTGCTTGCAACCCTTATTTCAGCTGCTTTTTCCAACGAGGAAATAACACCGGAGGAACTGGAGCAGCTTAAAAGTCAGGACACACTGCAGACTCTCATGCAGGAAATGGCAAAGGAACTTCCCATGGTAAAGGAAGTACTGATCGACGAAAGGGATCAGTATCTTGGAAGATCGATATTCGAATCCCCCGGAAAGAAAAAGGTAGCCGTAATCGGAGCAGGACATACCAACGGTGTCATTTCAACAATTGAAAAGCTGTCAGAGGGAAAGGAAACGCCTTCCCTTGAATCCCTTACGCTTATTCCAAAAGGGAAACCGGTGGGAAAGATTGTATCTTACCTGATCCCGATGCTGATCGTTCTCCTCATTCTCTTCAGTTTTCTTTCTTCCGGATGGGATCAGGGACTGAGGACATTCCTTTTCTGGGTTGCCGTGAACTGCGGATGTACGTTCCTCATGACAACCGTATCACTGGCCCATCCACTCAACATACTTGCATGCACGCTGACTGCTCCTTTCTTCGCGCTTAATCCGGCACTGGGAGTCGGAATGCTGGGAGGAGTGCTTGAAGCCACGCTCAGGAAACCCAAAGTAAAGGATTTTGAAGGGATCAATGACGATGCCATGGCACTGAAAGGCTGGTACAGGAACAGGATCCTCCACGCATTGGTGGTATTCCTGCTTTCCTCAGTCGGAAGTGCGTTCGGAACCCTCGTTGCATTCCCAATCCTGATTTCCCGCATCTGATTGACTGCTCCGGATCGAGTAGACTAGGCACCTCACGGTGCTAGCCCCTCACGGATCCGGACGTG
>JBJEWN010000013.1:0-1545 GCA_051885075.1 Bullifex sp. | reverse complement strand
CGCACTGAGATCCGCGACGGGTCCTGCGTATGCAATTTTCTCATCCTCAATGAGAATGTCGCCTTTAAAATACTTTTCCTTTTCAGTCATGGGTATGACGGTAAGGTTTTTCAGAAGTGTTCTCATAAGAAAAATTATAGAGAAAAAAAAGACATAATTAAAGACACTCCGGTGAACCCGGAGTGTCTTATGAGCATTCAGTTTTTCAGGATGTTATTTAGCTACCGTGTTTCTCTTGATCTTCTTTGTGGTTGTCATGTCCATCGGCTTATCGAGGATCGTGATCTTCTCAATCTTCTTGTAGATCATGAGGGACTGGTTGACTGTTTTTACCGTTGCTTCGATGTCAGCCCTGATCTGTTCAGGAGAGAATCCCTTTGCCTTATAGTAGTCAGGGGAAGGATAGATGACTGCTTCGATGCATTCGCATGGAACATCCTTCTTCTGCTGGAAACCCCTGACAAGGATCTGCTCCACATTGGTATAGGTCTGGAAAGCATCCTCGATCTCTTCAGGATAGACGTTCTTACCGCCTTCCGTGACGATGAGGTTCTTGGCTCTTCCCTTGAGGTACACGTAGTTCTCGCTGTCCTTATAACCAAGGTCACCTGTCTTCAGGTATCCGTTCTCATCAAAGAGTGCCTTGGTGTTCTCCTCATCCTTGTAGTAACCGGGTGTCACGTTCGGACCCTTGACCCTGATTTCACCGACACCCGTGCTGTCAGGATCTGCGATGATGAGATCCATCTGACCGAGCACGCGTCCGACTGAGTCAAGCTTGAAGTGCTTTATCGGGTTGAGGGTAAGAACCGGTGCCGTTTCGGTAAGACCGTAACCCTGGAGGAAGTCAAGACCGAGCTGCTGGTACTGTTTGAACACTTTCGGGGAAAGCGGACCTGCACCGCAGATGAGGATCTTGCTTTTGTCGAGTCCGAGGTTTGAAAGGATCTTTTTGTTGAAGAAACCCTTAAGAGGTGCGCAGTGGAAGTACTTCTTGAAGAAACCGTTGATCCACATCAGTGTGGAAACCAGGGCGTAGGTGAGCTTTCCCTGTGCCTTTACCTTTGTCATTATGCCGTTAAGAAGTTTGTTGTAAAGAAGGGGGATACCCATGAATACGGTTACACCGCCGCGCTTTAAATCATTGATCATGAGGGAAACGATTATGCCGTGTCCGAAGAGACAGCTTGCACCATGTTTGACGGTCTCAAGAAGAACCGTCGTGCAGCAGTAGGAGTGGTGAAGGGGAAGAAGCGCATAAAGCACATCCGTTTCATCAACACCCATGCCGTCCGCGACAAGGTATGTGTCACTGATGATGTTTTTATTGGTAAGCATCGCACCCTTCTCATTTCCGGTTGTTCCGGATGTGAAGAGGATCGCAGCAAGATCATCTTCAGTGATCCTGACGTAATCGATGAGTTTATCCGCAGTGACATCCATGATGCCTTCGATCCCTTCAGCACTGCCTGTAAGAGTAAGCCTTCCGCAGAGGCCATTGTACCATGAATTGTCGGCAGGTATCTTTGAGTAGACATCAGCGTC
>JBJEWN010000012.1:0-5972 GCA_051885075.1 Bullifex sp. | reverse complement strand
CACCTACACTCACCTGCTCTGCTGGAAACTGTTGCCGCAGAGCTCATCATCGCCCTCTACAACGACTCCCTGGACAGCTGGGACCAGGGACCTGCCGCCACTGAAATCGAAGTAAAGGTTATAAGGGAACTGTGCACGCTCTTCGGCTATGGACCGGAAAGCGACGGTGTTTTCACTTCCGGCGGAAGCGGATCCAACCTTTCCGCAGTGATTCAGGCCCGCGACGTTTTCTGCCGGCGCGTTCTTGGCCGGGACGTTAAAAAGAAAGGGCTTCCTTCGGAATATGGAAGGCTCAGGCTATACACCTCGGAAATATCCCACTTTTCATTTGACAAGGCTGCCCACATCCTGGGACTCGGCTACGACGCGGTCGTCCACCTTCCGGTCGATGAGAAAATGAGAATTGACGTTTCAGAAGCAGAGGAGATCATAAGGAGGGATGCTCAGGCAGGACTCCTTCCCTTCATGATCACGGCAACTGCGGGAACAACCGATTTCGGTTCCATTGACAGTGTCGGAGATCTCAGAAGGATCGCGGATGAATACGGAATGTACCTCCACGTCGATGCCGCATACGGCTCAGGTGCGATCATGAGTAAAATGTACCGCTCAAGACTCGGGAACCTGTCCCTTGCCGATTCCGTCACCGTGGACTTTCACAAGATGTTCCTCATGCCCATAAGCTGCTCCTGCCTCCTTGTGAAAAACAGGGAGACTCTCAGGACATTTGAACTTCATGCCGACTACCTGAACCGTGAGGAGGATGAGGAGGACGGATACATAAACCTGGTCGGCAAGGCAATCCAGACGACAAGAAGGGCTGATGCGCTCAAGGTCTTCATCACATTCTCAGTCCGCGGACATGACGGTTACGGTGAGATAATTGACAGGGTCATCTCGAACGCAGCGTACTTTTATTCCCGGCTGAAGGAGGATGACGCGTTCATCACCGGCCCCGAACCGGAGCTCTCATCGGTCGTTTTCGCCCTCCGTGACGGGGATGAAGTCAATAAGAAAATCAGGAGGGACCTGATGAGATGCGGAACCGTTATCGGTCAGACTGTCATGAACGGGCGTGTCATGCTCAAGTTCACGCTTCTCAATCCGGAGCTCACCCATGAGCACATTGACGAGCTTGTTTGCACCATCAGGTCATACGCCCGCTGAAAAGGATGATGGGACGGCTCATTGCACCGTCTCATCCGCCTTTACTTTTTTCCCTTGCTTCTATATATTTGTTTAGGCTTATCTCGTGACAAAGGTTTTAGTATTCTGCTATAATTTTTCAGATACGTTTTAAGTTATAACTGGCAAAAGTTAAGAAATCAAAGATAAGGATGGTTGGTTATGGTCACCAATAAGAGTTTAAAAGCTTTGGAAAACTCACAGATGGCTCTCACACTCACAGTGGATGCAGCCTCAATTGAAGAAGCATACACAGCTAAGCTGACAAAGTATGCGAAAGACATCCAGCTGAAGGGCTTCAGGAAGGGTAAGGCTCCCCTCTCAGTCCTCGAAGCTAAGTTCGGAAAGGCTATCCGCGAGGAATCCACATTCGACTGCATGGAAGAAAACCTCAAGGCATGCATCGACACACTCGATGAGAAGGATAAGCCGCTCCAGTTCTGCACACCCGTTCTCCAGGACGAGGAGTCCCTTCTTCCCTTCAAAAAGGATACGGACATCACTTTCACCGTTCACTACGACGTGAAGCCTTCGTTCGAGCTCCCGAAGTACAGAGACCTTGAGATCACCTACGACACCACTGAAGTCACGGATGAGGCTGTCGAGGCTGAAATCACGAAGCTCAGGGAGCAGAACTCAGAGGTTCTTACCAAGGACGGAGCTGTTGAAAAGGGTGATATCGTCACATGCAACTATGTCGAGCTTGACGCGGATGGCAATGAAGTTGCAGGCACAAGCAGGAAGGACTTCACCTTCACGGTCGGCTCTTCATACAACTTCTACGACATGGATGATGACATCATCGGCATGACAAAGGGCGAAGAGAAGAAGTTTGAGAAGACCTACGGCGAAGACTTCAGGAATGAAGACTACAGGGGTAAGACGATCACACTCCTTGTTGCGGTTACCGAGATCAAGACACGTCAGCTTCCCGTTGTCGATGATGAGTTCGCTCAGGACGTCAGGGAAGAGTATAAGACCGTTGATGACATGAAGGCAGGCATCAGGGCAAATCTCCAGAAGGAAGTTGACGAGATGGTTGACATGGCCAAGAAGAATGCCATTGTAAATGCACTTCTTGCCGCAACCGAATTCACCGTTCCCGCTTCAATGGTTGATTTCGAGATCGAGTCATCATGGAGGGACTATGTCAGGCAGTCCGGCCTTTCCGAGGAGCAGTTCATGAACTACTTCAAGGCAAGCGGAATGACAAAGGAAAGCTTCACTGAAGGCTGGAGGGAGCCCGCAACGAAGAATCTGAAGAGCCAGCTCATCCTCGAGGCAATCCAGAAGGCAGAGGACTTCCCCGTTGACGAGACTGCTCTTGAGGAAGAGTTTAAGAAGAACATCAAGGATGATGCGGACGAAGCAACAAAGGAATACTACAGGAATGCCCTTAAGGACAACATGCAGTATGCTCAGGTCATGCCGTTCCTCCTTGAGAACAACACCTTCACCGTCGGCAAGGTTCTTTCAAGGGATGAATTCATCAGCCAGGCAAACGCTTACTGAGACTGCATAAAGGAGACTGGTCATTTTGGATATAAACAGCGTTAAGATGCACAATCTGGTACCGTACGTCGTCGAACAGTCCGGTAACGGTGAGCGTCAGTATGATATTTTTTCAAGACTGCTCAAGGACAGGATCATCTTCCTCGACGGAGAGATAAGGGATGACATGGCCGATCTGGTCGTGGCCCAGCTGATCTTCCTTGAAAGCGAGGATCCCAAGAAGGACATCAGTCTCTACATCAACTCACCGGGCGGTTCAGTCACTGCAGGTCTTGCGATATACGACACGATGCAGTACATCCGTCCCGACGTGAGGACTATCTGCGTGGGTCAGGCATGCTCTATGGCATCCCTGATCCTCTCAGCCGGTGCCGAAGGAAAGAGATCGATCCTCCCCTACGCCCGTGTCATGATCCACCAGCCCTTCGGTGGAGTCGAGGGACAGGCAACCGACATTCTCGTGGGTTCCAGGGAACTTCAGAGGATCAAGAAGATTACCACGGAGATTCTTTCCCGTCACACGGGAAAGAGCGAGGAAGAAGTCACGAAGGCTATTGAACGCGACTGCTTCATGGATGCCGCCGCGGCAAAGGATTTCGGTATTGTCGATACCGTCATGGTGAGGAAATAAAATTATGGCTTTAGGAAGAAATTCAAACAGGACCTGTTCCTTCTGCGGTAAGGACGTGAATCAGGTCAGGAAGCTCATCCACGGCCCCGGTGTTTCGATCTGTGACGAGTGCATCAGGACATGCAGGGAGATTCTGAAGGAAGATGAGGATTCTTCCGGCAGTGACTTTTCATCCCAGCTCGGGGAAATCCCGACTCCGGAAGAACTCAAGGCTTATCTTGACGAATATGTAATCGGACAGGACGAGGCAAAGAAGGTCCTTTCTGTTGCGGTATACAACCACTATAAGAGAGTCAAGTATCAGGAAAAGATAGCCGAGTCCGGAGTTGAGCTGGATAAGTCAAACATCCTCCTCATAGGTCCTACCGGTACAGGTAAGACACTGCTTGCAAGGACTCTTGCAAAGAAACTCAACGTTCCCTTCGCAATTGCCGACGCAACCACGCTTACCGAGGCCGGTTATGTCGGCGAGGATGTCGAGAACATCCTCCTGAAACTCATCCAGGCTGCCGATGATGACATCAGTGCCGCGGAACACGGAATCATCTTCATCGATGAGATCGACAAGATCAGCAAGAAAGGCGAAAACGTATCGATCACCAGGGATGTTTCCGGTGAAGGCGTACAGCAGGCACTTCTGAAGATCATTGAAGGCACCAATGCATCCGTTCCGCCACAGGGAGGCAGGAAGCACCCCAATCAGGAGATGCTCAAGATCAACACTAAGAACATTCTCTTCATCTGCGGCGGTGCGTTTGTCGGACTGGACAAGATCATTGAGAAAAGAATCAGCTCACACCCGATGGGCTTCGGGGCAGACATTGAATCATATGAGGACAAGAACTTCGAGGAACTCTTCAGGGAGCTCCATCCGGATGATCTGATCAAGTTCGGCCTCATCCCCGAATTCATCGGCAGACTTCCCGTTCACGTGGCACTCAACAACCTGAGAAAGGAAGACCTGAAGAGGATCATCACTGAACCGAAGAACTCCATTTTAAATCAGTACAGGACTTCACTTTCACTGGATGGCATAAAGCTTACCTTCACCGATGATGCGATTGATGCGATAAGCCAGAAAGCCATCGACCAGAAAACAGGTGCAAGAGGCCTGAGGTCGATCATTGAAAACATCATGCTCGACATTTCCTACGAGCTTCCCAGCCGCCATGACGTTTCGGAAGTAATCGTCAGTGACCGCTGTGTGAAATTCGGCGAACGCCCGCAGCTGATAACTGTCAGCACACCGCAGATAACAAATTGACAAAGCTCTTCAGAAAAATTCCTGATAAACTCATCAGGACAGTCAGGGAAAAGGACAAGTTCCTCATAATCGGGCACAGACAGCCTGATGCGGACTGCATATTCTCTTCCCTGACGCTGAAGGCTGTTCTTACCACACTCGGAAAGGAGGTGGTCCTGCTGAATGAAGGACCATTTTTACGTCCCGAGATCCTCCCGTTCAGGGATCAGTTCCTGACATCTGTTGATTCAGACATACTTTCAGGTGATCCTGCACTCATAGTCGTTGACTGCTCAACTGAGGATCGTCCCGGTGAAATAATGTCTGAACTTGCCGGTCTTACTCTGATCGTAATGGATCATCACATCACGGGTGAGCCTTTTGCAGACAGGGAACTTACCTACATAATACCGGAAGTCCCCTCCACCACCCTTCTTGTGGATGAATTAAGAAGACAGCTCGGAATTCCTCTCACAAAGCAGATGGCTGAGCACATCTATCTTGGCTTTGCAACCGACACGAATTTCTTCTCACGTCTGATCGACGCTTACAATGGCCCGGAAACACTCAGAAGGATTTCAGAGCTGCTTGAGACAGGTCTTTCCGTTCAGGATATCTTTGAACGCATGCATGGAGGAAAACCTTTCAGCTACTACACATCCCTCACAATGCTTCTTGAGCGGACTGAATTCCTCGCTGAAGGAAGACTTGCCTGCAGCTATCTGAAAAAAGGAGAGATAAAGGGTGAAAAGCCGATCGAACCTCTCTACTCCGCCCTTCTCGAAGTAAAGGGAGTATCAGTCATTGCATTCTTTGATGAGGGAGAAGAATGCACCCAGGTAGGACTGAGAAGCACACTATCCAGCGGAATAAATGTTGGAAAGGAAGCTCAGAGGCTTGGAGGCGGAGGACATCCCCATCAGGCAGGTCTTTCGGTCAAAGGAAATCTTGACTGCGCGCAGACCCTTGTGATTCCAAAACTCATTTCCTTGTTTGACAAGAAATAAATTCTGCTTGGCACACGCATTGCTATGTATTCTCCGTACAGAGGAGGATAAAGCCATGCAGAACAGCTATATAACAAAAGCGGAAGAAGCGGCTATTGAGGAGAAAGTCTCCCTAATGTTCAGAAAAATGGCGGATGGTGAGGATTATTCCCATGAGTTTGACTACATACGTGAAAAAACCAAACTGCTCCTGTATCTTATACCCAGGCGCTCCTATTACCTTCAAAGGGAGTTATGCAGTGAGTTCTATCTCTCAATGCTCGGGAGTGTCGACAGCATAATACTGTCGTACAGGATTACGCTGAGAGTACCATACATGGCATATCTTCATATCATCCTGAGGGGACGTGCCTTCGCATTCGTATCCCGCAGAAATGAAAACAGACACAGGGAT
>JBJEWN010000011.1:0-5973 GCA_051885075.1 Bullifex sp. | reverse complement strand
TACTCGTGAAGAGCACTGTCACTGAAGAGAAGACAGCCAGCGGACTTTTCATCCCGCAGACCAGTCAGGAAAAGACACAGATCGCAGTCGTTGAAGCTGTCGGTGATGATGAAGCCATCAAGGTCAAGGTCGGCGATAAGGTCCTTCACGATAAATATGCAGGAACAAACGTCAAGGTTGACGGAGAGGATTACCTCATCCTTGCCGCATCAGACATCCTTGCAATCGTTGAGTAAAAAAACAGTCTCTGCTTCATCCGGAAGTGCATCTGCACCTCCGGATTTTTTTTATTTCAGTAGAGGAAATCCTCAATTCTCCGCTCCAGCGCTTCGTCAGTGAAGTCTTCCGGGCAGTTGCACTCGGGAAGCTGGGAGAGAAAGTAATCACGGCTGCGGTTCATCCTGCCGTCAAGAATGTAGGCAACACCTTTATCGTCCCTACTCCTGATAAGGCGTCCCAGTCCCTGCTTGAGTTTCATGAGCATGGAAGGAACTGAGAGCATCATGAAGGAGTTCTGACCTTCGCTTTCCAGTTTTTCACACCTGCTTTTGAAAAGAGGTTCGTTTACCTGAGGATACGGCAGCTTCGTGAGTATCACGAGACGAAGTGAATCCCCGGGAATATCGACACCTTCCCAGAATGACTGCGTCGCAAAAAGTACGCTGTCACGTTCATCCCTGAATTTCCTTAAAAGCTGGGAGCGGCTGAGCGTTCCGTCCTGCACCAGTATTTCAAAGTCCTTCAGTCTTTCCTTTGCCCTTGAGCTTGCGTATGAGAGCATCTTATAGGAAGTGAAGAGCACCAGTGCCCCTCCGCCGCTTGCGTTTACTGCCCTGATGATCCTTTCGGATGCATACTCAAAGTATGCTTCCTCCTGATCATTGCGGTAAATGACGCTTCCCTGATCGATTAATAGAAGGAGGTTCCTTCTGTAGTCAAACGGAGACTCATAACAGGCTGAGAGCACTTCACGTTCATCAAGCCCCACCTGGCGGCGGAAGAAATCGAATTCGTTTCCGACCTTCAGGGTTGCGGAAAGGCATATGACAGTGGGAAGCTTTTCAAACAGTGATTCCCTTAAAAGTCCCGAGATCTCAATGGGTGCGATGCACAGTTTCACATCCTCACGCCCCCTGTTTTTCTCCCTTGAGAGATAATACACACGGTCCTTCCACTCGGTTACCGAAGTAAAGTCCTTTATCACCTGGGAAAGGGATGAGAGGGTGTTAACCGATGACATTATTCCCTGCTGTACGTAGATTTCATCATCCGAAAAGGCTACACCGCGTATGAGTTTTTCAAGGCGCATTGAAATCTCATCAAGGCTTGTCTTTATGGCAAGCAGGGTCGATGAATACTTGGCCATGAAAAGCTGATAGTTTCCCCTGTCAACCCTCTGTTCGCTTCCGCGTAGCGACATGACGAGCTGACGGCTCAGCTCGTGCATCATCTTCTCCGCTTCCTCCAGCTCCCTTGTCAGGGGGATAACCTGACTTTCATCACCGCGGGAAGCGGCAAGCGCGATGAGCGTGCTCCCGTTCACACCGTGCTTTACCTGTAAAAGCTTCCTGTACTCCCAGCAGAATGCTCCGTAGCTGAACTCTGCGGTAAAAAGGCTTGTGGCATTGCGGTCACTGTTGTGACACTCATCGATTATGAGGCGTCCGTATGGGGGAAGCAGGGCCTTCTCACTGTAGTCCTCATCGTTTTCAAACCTCTTCCTTGCATCCAGGAAGAGAAGGTGGTGGTTTGTCACGATGAGTCCGGCGTTTTCCGCCTTTCTCCTGCTTGCGAAGAAAAAGCACTTTGCATTGTACGGGCACTTGGGGCCTGAGCAGAGCTCATAGTCACATGCGATGTCTGCCCTGGAAACGTCCTTCGGGAGGGAGGTAAGCTCATCAAGCACTCCCTCTTCAGTGGTTCTCACCCACTCGGCAAGACGTCCTTCCTCGCTGTCGGGAATACTCTGAAAGAGTGACTGTGACACTGAGTTGTCATAGTAGCGCCTCAGACACAGGTAGTTGGACCTTCCCATGAGAAGGGCATGGCGCACATCGGCTTTCAGGGCGGCAAGGAGTGTCGGTATGTCCTTGTCCACCAGCTGTTTCTGAAGAGTGATCGTGCTTGTCGCGATGACGGTTTTCTCCCCTGTCTCCTGATAGTGCAGTATGGCAGGTGCCAGGTATGCAAAGCTCTTTCCTATTCCAGTTCCGGCCTCTATGACCTCCGCCTCATCCTCATCAAAGCCCCTCATGACAAGCTTCGACATCTCTATCTGATCAGGTCTTTCCTCATAGGTTCCGAAGTGCCGCTCCAGAAGCCCGCCCTTGGCAAGGATGTCCTCAATTACGTTTTCGTCCCTCACGTCTTATCTTCCACGTTGTACTCCTCCAGCTTCCTGTGGAGGGTCTTGCGGCCGATGCCGAGCATCTCACTTGCCTTCGTCTTGTTGCCCTCACAGTAATCGAGGGTACTCATGATTATTTCCTTTTCCGCTTCACTTAACGTAATACCCAGCTTAATCGACACTTCCCCCGTCCTGTCTGATGCAACTATCTCATCGGGCAGGTCTCCCGTGTCGATCACACGGCCGCGGCACGTCACCACTGCCGATTCAATGGTATTCCTGAGCTGCCTTATGTTGCCTGGCCAGGAGTATGCGTACATTGCCTTGCGGGCGGCGGGTGAAAAACCCTCTATTGTCCTGTTGTCCTCCCTGTTGAACTCATCAAGGAAGGAGCTCATGAGAAGGGGAATATCCTCCTTACGCTCCCTGAGGGGAGGAACTTCGATGTGAACCACGTTGAGACGGTAGTAAAGGTCCTCACGGAAAGCACCTTTTTTCACTTCAGAAAGCAGATCACGGTTCGTGGCTGCCACGATCCTGACATCAACCTTTATGGTTTCGGTTCCGCCTACACGCTCAAACTCCCTCTCCTGAAGAACGCGGAGGATCTTTACCTGTGTTGCACTGTCAATTTCCCCTATCTCATCAAGGAAGATCGTTCCGCCGTCCGCAAGTTCGAACCTCCCCTTCTTCTGTGAGACTGCTCCAGTGAATGCCCCCTTTTCGTGTCCGAAAAGCTCGCTTTCAAGCAGGTTTGAGGACAGCGATGCGCAGTGTACCTTGACGAAAGGACCGTCCTTCCTGTCGGAAAGATTATGAAGCGCATCCGCAACAAGCTCCTTGCCGACACCTGACTCTCCCGTCACAAGGACTGATGCCCTGCTGGGTGCAACCTGTTCGATGAGGCTCATCATCTTTGTGAGTTTCTCGCTCTTTCCGATGATGGCACTTTTGGCCTGTACCTTCTTCTTTAAGGTGGTTATTTCCTCGGTCAGACGCCTGTTCTGCTCCAGTATCTTACTGTTCTGAAGCGCCTTCTTTGCGGTAAGGATGATGTGGTCCAGATCAACGGGCTTAGTGAAGAAGTCTATCGCTCCGTCCTGCATTGCCTTAACGGCATCCTCGATCGTGCCGTGACCGGTAAGCACTATCACGGGAAGCGTCGGAAATGAAGCTGAAACTCGCTTTAAAAGGTCGTATCCGGAAAGCACGGGCATTCTCAGGTCCGTAATGACCAGGTCAACGCTCTTTTTGTTTATTATGTTCCACGCAATTTCACCGTTCTCGGCTTCCAGCGTGTCAAAGTCCTCATCCTCAAAGGCTATTGAAAGACCTGAGCGGATGTTCCGCTCATCATCGACTATAAGTACGGTTGCCATCAGATCTGCTCCTCAACGTGGTCAAGCTGAACACGCTCGGTGGAAGGCACGGGAATCCTGATAAGGAAGGTCGTGCCTTTACCTACAGTGCTCTCAACGGAAATATCCCCTCCGTGTTCCTTTATTATTTTATATACTACGGTAAGCCCAAGCCCTGTTCCGGTTGCCTTTGTGGTAAAGTAAGGCTCAAAGATCTTGGAAAGGTTTTCCTCACTTATACCGCACCCTGTATCGGAAACGGAGAAGATGACGTAGTCCCCGTCACACTTCACGTCCACACTAAGCTTTCCTCCGTTCTCCATTGCATGGATTGCATTCTGGATTATGTTGAGCAGTGCCTGATTCATGTGCTGTCTGTCAAGCCTGAGCTTGGGGAGGAAACGCTCCACGTTCCAGTTCAGCTCTATCCCGTGGCTCTCGATCTCGGGTTTTATGAACTCATAAAGACCTGAGAGGATCGATTCGGGAGAGATCAGTTTCAGGTCGATGTTCATCGGACGCACGGCAAAAAGAAAATCGACGGCAATGCGGTTGAGACGCTCAATTTCCTCTTCCAGTACGGAAAGATACCGCTGGGCATCATCCTCCGTAAGGGCGCCCTTCTTCTGGAATGCCTTATGAAGGAGCTGAAGATGGATCTGCATCGCAGCCAGAGGATTCTTGATCTCATGGGCAATTCCCGCAGCCATCGTCGTCATGCTTGCCAGTGACTCACTGCGCCTAAGGCGCGCTTCCTTCCGCTTTTCCTCAGTTATGTCCCGGCAGTTGATGTCGAGGTAATCACCTTCCTCGGTGCCGACAATGCGGTGCATGACAAGTACTGTCCTGACCTCCGTCCCCATCTGAAAGCAGAACTCCCTCTCCTCATCCCGGTCACGGGATGGAAGGGTGAGAAGATAATCGAGGACTTCCTTATCGGTAACGAGGGTCTTTATGTGCTTACCCTCCGCATTCTTCCTGAGATAACGTCTGTCGGTCGGGATAAGGGTGCAGAATGATGTGTTCACATACCTTATCACACCGTCCCTGACGAGGAGGTGTCCGATCGGACTCTCCTCCAGGATCGCATCCAGCATGTCCGCTTCCGCAATCTGAAGACGCACAAGCTTTTCAACTTCCTTCTTCGGCACCTGATCGATTCTGTTCAGTGCCCTCTTCAAAAGCCTGTTACTCATTTCTTATTCCCCTTTCCGCACGGTCTATCATTATCTTCCGGTTCTGGTTATACACGGATGAATCCCTGTAAATCCCGATCACGTTATTCGCAGCCCTCATTGCTGCTGGTTTTCTTTCCTTTACCGCAATTTCCATCAGCTCCTCATACAGTGCTTTCATGAATAACTGATAGGTATCAGCCTCATCAAGAAAGGCCGTAAGCTCATTCAGTTCCTCATAACCCGGTTTTTCCTTCCTGATGAATGACCTTTCAACGAAATCAGCAACATGCTGTTTAAGCATGTTTATGTCAAATCCGGCTTCCTCATAGAAATACTCTTCCAGTGTACCGTTCCGGTCCTTCGTGAAAGTATCCATTACAAAGCGTTTCGTAAGGGCGGGACTTATGGGAGGAAGCTCATACTTTCTGACACGGGAAAGTATCGTGTCAAGGATTCTGGATGGATCACGGCTGACAAGGATTAAATGCGCCCCCTTCGGAGGCTCCTCAAGAATCTTTAAAAGACTGTTCATCGCACCTGCCGTGACATCCTCGATGTTTTCAAGGATCACAGCCTTGCCCCTCTCGCTTTCCAGCTGCAGAAAAGCCTGTATGTCCCTCACCTGATCAATTGAGAACGGTGATCTCTTCTTCTGCGATGAAAAGAGATTTGATGACAGTTTTTCAAACACCTGTATGAACTTTTCCAGCTCCTTATCGGAAAAGTCATCCCTGTATGTGAAAATATGGTCCCCAAGCTCACCCGCGGCACGGAATGCATCCTTGTCCCCGCTCTCATTCAGGGCCGGATGATATGAGAGCAGCAGAAGACGGGTTTCATGGAGAAGCATGTTCCAGCTTCTTTTGTTCCTTGATCTTTTAAAGACCGAAAGCAGGGCCTTTATCCTCAGCTGGGAGTTCCTGTTTGAAAGGATGATGAGATCCTGAACGTCAAGACCAATGTATGAGTCTTCCTCAGAAAGGAAGAACAGAGCGGTTTCCACCGCCGCAGTCATCCTTGAGGAAAAGGGAGAGCCCAGTATCATGACGGACTGGGGGATAACACCCCTTTCCGCTTCCCTTTCAAGTCT
>JBJEWN010000010.1:0-5980 GCA_051885075.1 Bullifex sp. | reverse complement strand
CCCGGAAGCCACAGCCTGTCATCCTCCCACATGTTTTCATACGGGATTTTATCCTTATCGATCCAGAACGGACGTGCTTCCTCGCACTCCTTCAGTTCGCCTGTCGCACCGTATGAGTAGTATACGTACCCTATCTCGCGGATGTTTTTATGTTTGAACTGAAAGTATATCGTACCTCTGTATTCCGGGGCAGTGATATCAAGACCGGTCTCTTCCCTCGTTTCCCTGATGCAGGCTTCGGCAGCGGTTTCCTCCAGCTCAATGTGGCCTCCGGGTGCGTTGAAGTATCCATTGCCAAGGCCTCTCTTTTTTTCAATGAACAGAAGCTTTCCGTCCTTTTCCGTGAAGGTTATTACGCAACGGTCCGTGGGTTCCCAGATGTCCCAGTTGATATCATCGATTTTTTCCGCCTTCATGAAAACTTCCTGTGCGGCATCAGGATCGGCTTTCCGTCTCTTTTCTTCCTCAAGTCTTTCGCGTTCTGCCTTTTCTTCAGGGTGGAGCTCCTCGTGACACTCCTGGCAGAGACAGTCATCATGTCCCAGCACATATTCCATCGGAAGTCTCTTCCTGCACTTCCTGCAGTGCAGTGTGAAGGGCCACACCCTGGCCCTGAACACATATCCCACGACCAGTACCGCGGCAAGCGGAATGAGCATGAACCAGTATGAGAGTCCCTTCATGTCGATGACCACGACACCGAGGTAGAACAGAAGCGAAAGGAGGCACATGTAAATCGTGGACCTCAGTTTGACCTGAGTGTTCTTTATCTTTCTCTGGTAGAGGTTTACGAGAAGAATCAGGAAAAGAAGCCATATGTAGACGTCATTGAATTTTGCTATCATGGAGTAAAGATATCCCTGTTTCATACTATTTTCAACACGTGACATTCAGGTTGCAGTGCGCTTTAAAATGGGGTAGTCTTAACGCGAGAAAGGAAAGAAAAAGATGAGTAACATTGCTTCTTATATCGATCATACGATGCTTGCTCCTCAGGCAACTGTCTCTCAGATCAGACAGCTCTGTGAGGAAGCCGGGAAATATCATTTTGCATCAGTCTGCGTGAATTCATGTCATGTGGCGCTCTGTGCTGACCTTCTGAAGGATTCAGGCGTGAACGTATGCACTGTCGTGGGGTTCCCCCTGGGTGCCATGAGCACGAAGGCAAAGGCATTTGAAGCTGAGTGTGCCGTCGCTGACGGAGCAGTTGAGATCGACATGGTCATCAATGTAGGGGCCATAAAGGATAGGAACTGGGATTTCGTTGAAGAGGACATCAGGGCCGTAAAGAAAGCATGCGGAGGAAAACTTCTCAAGGTTATTCTGGAAACATGTCTCCTTACCGATGAGGAAATCATTAAGGCCTGTCAGCTTTCTGAAGCCGCAGGTGCCGACTTTGTCAAGACTTCAACCGGATTCTCAAAGGGCGGGGCCACGACCGAAGCGGTTGCACTGATGAGGGCAACGGTTGGAAACCGTCTGGGTGTAAAGGCTTCAGGCGGTATCCGTGATAAGGATAGCGCACTTAAGATGATAGAGGCAGGTGCATCCCGCTTAGGATGTTCCGCAGGTGTGAAGATCATGGAAGGTGAGGTGTCCGATGCCGCATATTGAGGCTTCCTCAACAAGCGAGGACTTCCTCAAATCACTGGGTTTTCCCACGATAGACGTTCATGAGACCTTTTCCCACTTTGATTTCACAAAGCCTGGCAGACGGGTTCTTTTAATCGGACCGATGGGCAGCGGAAAAACCGAATTCGCTGCCCGTGTCTGGCGCGATGCCGCAATCGCACAGAAGAAGGGTGAAGCAGTCAGACTGCTTACCAGCACGGGGGATGTGGACAGGAGGAATGTCTTCTTCATCCGCAGTGAGATCGACGGAGCAAGGTTCACGGACTATCCTGAAGATGCGCTCTGCTACCGCTCAGGTTATATAAGGTGCGGTGAGAACATTGCCAGAATCAAGGACTCTTTCGGTCTTGAACAGGTCATCAGGGATAACCCGACCGTCGGGACATATATAATCGATGAGGCATCGTTCTTTGATGAGCGGCTTGCATATGTCGTCAGAAACTGTGCGCTTGAAAAGGGGTGCATGTTCATATTCCCGACACTTGTGCTCAATTTCAGAAGGGATCTGTTCAACAACACCGCACGTCTCATGCTTGACATCGCCACCGATGTCATCCCGCTGACCGCATACTGCGAGCATCCTGACTGCATGGATTCAGCCTTCTATACATACAGATACTATTCGGTAAACGGGAAGGAATGTCCGTCGCTCTTCTTCGATCCCCTCATCGTGGTCGGAGGGGACAGGACAAAGGACAGTTCCCTTGAACCTAACTATGCATCAAGGTGTGACCGTCATCACTACCTCCCCGGTAAGGAGTACACGTTCTTTACCTTAAAGCCTCTCGGAGAAGCTGCAAGCCGCGGTGAGACTGGTCCGCTTGAGAAGGAAATTGAGGCACTTCACGCTGCAAAGGAGAAAAGCCTTCTTCATGCCAACCTGCTGAGAAGCTACGGGGACAGTCCCGATGCCGAAAAGTACATGAATTCACTTCTTCCCGATTACACTGCGGAGAAAGCTCTTTGCTATCTCTTCTCCGAACAGAACCTGATCAGTGAACAGCTGCTGCAGCGCATGGTGTTTGACCTGGAGCTCGATACCGCATATCTGACGAAGACGCTTTCAGACAACAGAAGGCCGGTCAGTTTTGATCAGCCATACCTGCTTTAGAACGGAAAAGTGCAAAAAGGGGGTGTTAATTTTTTTCCGCACCCCTCTTTTTCTGTTTTAGAATTTATTAGGGACTGAAAGGCATCTGCCGTTGGAAACGTATTGATGCCTTTGCCATACTGCTTCTGCTGCCGGAGAAAATATTTTCATCCCACTTCTGCCGTATTACGGAGGAAGGATGATTTTACCGGGTGTAATCATGATTACCGCCTGTGATATGACTCCTGCCGCTTTCCTGCAGAACCGAATGAGCCGAAACCGTGTGCTCTGAAGCCTGTGTCCTGTTTTCAGGATTCCGGGCCACAGCAAAACGTTAACAGAGGAAAAGGGAGGAATTTTCTATGGGATATCTCATCGGAGACGGAGTAACTGATAACAGCAGGGCTTTACAGGAGCTGCTCGATAAGGGAGGAGAGGTTGTCATCCCTGCCGGTGATTACCTTACCGGTCCGATAGAAGTCAGGTCATGCACGAAGGTTGTTCTTGAGAAAGGCGCTACCATCAGGTTCATTCCCGATGCAGATCTTTATGAGCCTGTTTATACACGCTGGGAAGGTGTAAAGTGTTTTGCGATGCATCCATGCTTCTTCATAAACGAAGCTCATGATGTCGTAATCACAGGTGAAGGCACAATTGACGGAAGCGGAAAACCCTGGTGGGAGGAAGTCCGGGCAAAGAAGAAAAGAGGTCAGAACAAGCCTGAATCAGAGCTTGAAAAGAAGTTCGCATCCCTTAATCCCGGTTATGAGTCTCAGCCAGGAGGAGGCGGCGGAAGGCCGTGTCAGTTCCTGAGACCTGCACTTTTTCAGGTAAAGGACAGTGAAAACATCACGGTTGAGAACATTACGGTTCAGAACAGTCCGTTCTGGACAGTCCATCCCCTTTTCAGTAAGAACATAACACTTAATGGACTTACGATAAAGAATCCGTATGATTCACCCAATACCGATGGTATCGATGTTGAGTCATGCTCGGATGTTAAGATCATTGACTGCAGCGTGTTTGTCGGTGATGACGGAATTGCCCTCAAGAGCGGTTCCGGTCCTGAAGGCATCAGGGACAATGTGCCCACAACCGATGTCCTCATCAAAGGATGCCGTGTCGTAAAGGCTCACGGCGGTGCGGTAATCGGATCGGAGACTGCCGCAGGCATCAGCAATGTCGTTGTTGAGGACTGTGTCTTCGATGATACTGACAGAGGTATCCGCATCAAGTCCAGACGCGGACGCGGCGGTGCGCTCCATGATCTTGTTTTCAGGAATCTTTCCATGAACAACAACCTCTGTCCGCTCGTGGTCAATATGTTCTATAAGTGCGGATGCAGTGACGATTCATGCTTCTCACTCGAAAAGCAGGAGGTCACTTCGGAAACACCCAGTCTTTACAATGTGGTCGTTGAAGGCTGTAAGGCATCGGGAAGCAGGGCTTCTGCCGGTATGATCGTAGGTCTTCCCGAACTTCCTGTCAGGAACCTCACGGTCCGCGACTGTGAGCTCGGTGTTGATCCTGAGAGTGATGCCGATGTTACGACATCAGGTATGTACAGAGGTCTTCCGGCACCTGAAAGCCGTGGTCTGAGACTGAGATACATCGAGTCTCTGACCCTTGAAAACGTTAAAGTCAGCGGGACGGATAAGGAAATACTGATCGAAGACAGTGTCAGTTTCGCTTAAGCTTTAAGATAAATCCGGAGAGCAGTCTAGTCATATTTCTCCTTATGGGCTGCTCTCTTTTTTTTCTTCATCATATACATTATATTTACCATGAAACTTTGAATTCAAAGAGGATAATTGAAAAATGATTCAGGCAGTCCTGCTGTTCTGTGTAGGTCTTGTAATGCTCATCAAGGGCGGAGACTGGTTCGTCGACGGTGCGGTCGGGGTCGCACACAGATATAAACTACCGGAAATACTGATCGGTGCGACAATTGTCTCCATCGGAACAACAATTCCTGAGGTGATGGTTTCATCAATAGCGGCGGCCGCCGGACAGAGCCAGACGGCTTACGGCAACGCCATCGGTTCATGTATCTGCAATACCGCGCTCATTGCCGCTGTCACCATCGCGGCTAAAAGTGTTCAGGATATTGATGCAAAGGCATTCAGAACTCCGATAATTTTCTTCTTCGCAGCTGCCATATTCTACTCGGCTGTTGCTTATACAACCGGAGTCTTCTCAAGACTTATCGGCATCATCCTTCTTGCCGTGTTCGTCGTGTACATGGTAATCACGGTACGTCAGGCAGTCACGAACAGGGTGAAGATCGACGTGGAGGAAGCTGAGGAAGAAGAGGAAAAGCCTCTGTGGAAGAATCTCATATTTCTTATCGGAGGAGCCGCTGTCATCGCCGTGGGTGCAAACCTGCTTGTTGATAACGGACAGATCATCGCAAAGGGTCTCGGTGTTCCGGAGTCAGTAATCGCGCTCACGTTCATCGCGCTGGGAACTTCACTTCCCGAACTTGTCACTGCCATCACGTCACTTGTCAAAGGTCACTCATCCCTGTCCCTTGGCAACATCATCGGGGCAAACCTGTTCAATCTGGTATTCGTCAGCGGAATGGCCATTACGATCAATCCTTTCAGCATTCCGTCCGAGAAGCTTATTGCCGGACAGAACGCTTCACTGGTAGTCGATATTCCCGTGATGTTCACGACAATGATCCTGATGACACTTCCGGCACTTCTGACTAAGAAGCTCAGAAGGTGGCAGGGAATTCTCCTTCTGCTGATTTACTTCAGCTACATTGCCTTCCAGTTCTTCTTCTGATCTGAAAGCATTGCAATATGACTGGGCCTTGAATGGGCTCAGTTTTTTTGCACGGAGAAGAGTGAATCATAATTATTATGGAATTCTATTGACGCAAATATAATCCGGTTTAAATACTGATCTGATGGATATCGAAGAGAAACGATCATTGTCAGCATCGGCTTAAATCAGCCATTGGAGATTAAAGCCTGCGCTAACACCCCTGGAAACTTAATAATATGGAGATTGACTGTACTTCCCTGCCGCTAATGTGGTCGTTGGACTGCTTGGTAATGAAAGCTCTGATTCAAACAGGCTTACACCAGTAACTCCAAAGTCTGAAAATGATGTACGATTACAGGCTGCACTTGGTAATCAGAAACCTCGGGGTTGCCTGTGGGAGCAGTCAGCACTCTATGGTACTGAACGAAAGTACATTGACGATCATGGAAGCGGCAGAGGCTGGAAAATACAAAGGAAGGAAAAGAA
>JBJEWN010000009.1:0-1553 GCA_051885075.1 Bullifex sp. | reverse complement strand
GAAATCCGTTATTCACAGGGAGGGGAAGCAGTCGTACGTTTCTCGGTAGCCGTCAACAGAAGAAAGAGGAATGCTGACGGAAGCTGGGAGGATGAGGCTCATTTCTTCAACTGTGTCTATTTCGGAAAGAGTGCCGAGGGCGTGAACCAGTACCTTACAAAAGGCCGTCAGGTTGCCATCAACGGCGAACTCAGGCAGAACAGGTATGAGGTTGAAGGTCAGAACCGTTCCACAGTGGAGATTTTCGTCAATAACCTCCAGTTAATAGGAGGACAGAATCCCCAGTCCGGAAGGAGTGACTATTCGGAGCAGCCAAGGCAGGGGTCTTACCAGAGAAACACCCAGTTTGACGCCAGGACACAGGCAAGGCCCCAGCAGAATGCAAGGGCTCAGGTGCCTGCAGAGGATTCACTGGACAGTACTGATTTTTCCGGTGGACCTGAAAATTACGGGGATGACCCGATCCCATTTTAAGGAGTATTGAAAATGCGTGATGATAATGAAGCTTTCATGAACGACAAGGACGGAGCAATCAAGGACAGAAAACTTGGTGCACGCAAAGTTGGATTTAAGAAGAAGGTCTGTAAGTTCTGTCAGGCCGGTGCTCAGATGCCCGATTACAGGAACCCTGACATGCTTCGCCGCTATATCACCGAGAGAGGCAAGATCCTCCCCGGCAGAATTACCGGCACATGTGCAAAGCACCAGAGGGCTCTCAATGCAGAGATCAAGAAGGCCCGCGTGCTCGCATATCTTCCTTTTGAGAAGAAATGAACTTAAGGAAAGGATGTGATGGATAAGAAGAAAGCAGGGGATGTAATCTTCATGACGGCACTGAGCTTCCTGCTCAGCCTGCTATCCGTGGGATCCCTGTTCTTCACACTCCCACTCCTTTTTCTCAGTAAGCGCTACCCGAAGAGGTGTACGGACACCGCCTGCGTTGCTGTGCTGGTGCTGGCTGTAGGAAAGCAGCTTTTCGACAGCAGAAGCATACTTATGAACAGCCTAACGTACCTCTTCGTGGGAAACAATCTGTTTATTCCGGTCTCACTCATACTTGGCGCGATGGTATGGGTCCATACAAACGGAATGGGTGCACTGAAGCGAATGATCGCATCGGTTCTTCCATCCTTTGTACTCTTTCTCATCCTTACGGGGGTGTATCTCGCACTGCCTGAGGATGCGGCATATGTCGTCAATGCCTACAGGGAAGTGTTCACATCCCTGATGTCAGGTCTTCTGAACGTAAGTGATGTGGTGCTGAACATGACATTCGACATCATGCTTGAGATGATGCTGAGTATCGCACTGCCGCTGGTTTTCATCAATCTGTGCACCGTTCACTTCATTTTTGAATCCGGTAATCACAGGTTTGATGGGGGCTTTGATGAACGTCTTTCCAGGTTCAACCTGGGTGATAAGTTCATCTATTTGTTTCTTGCACTGTGGTCAGTGATGCTTGTTAAGCAGTTCCTGTCATTCGGTACTGCCTTAAACTGCATCATCAACAATGTGACGCTTTATGACGGCGGCAGCAGCAGCATGGGCTGGGC
>JBJEWN010000008.1:0-6023 GCA_051885075.1 Bullifex sp. | reverse complement strand
AGGTTTTAATTCTGAAGCTTTTCAAGAAGCGAATTTATTGCATCTTCCCTGACAGACGTTCTGACTGACACGTATTCGGACTCAGGAACGCTAATGCCGGAAAGCTTCGGTGCACTGACGATTCCGGGAGCCATCTGACGGTACTTCGGAAGTTCATCGTTGATGCGCTGGGTGATGATGTCGTCAACCTCGGCAAGAACCTTCTGCGTCACGGTTCCGGTAACGTCCTCAGTCATGCGCTGCTCAGCGGCTGCCATTTCTTCCTTAACGATGGACCTTATTTCCTTCTCATCGATTGAAGGACTGAAATCAGCAAGCATTCTCTTAACTTCATTGGTAAGCTCACGGCCTCTTTCATCGAATTCAGAAAGTGCGGCTTCGGTCTCCTTTGAAGCTTCGGCCAGGACCTCTTCAATTGCAGCACGCCTTTCCTTTTCAGTCTCGGCAAGAACCTTCCTGGTTACTGCATCGGTATCGATGTCGGCGCGATCCGAAACATCACTCCAGACAGCTTCCGTCACGGGAGGAATCAGCACTTCAGCGAGACTGTCGGTATCAAGTGCAGCTTCAAGCCTTGCCGTCGTCTCATCCCATATCTCGCTTCTCAGGGCTTCGTTTTCAGATGCGATTTTTTCCTCATGTGCTTCCACACGGGCACTTACGATTTCCTCTGCAGTCTTTTCGGCACCTGCAACGACCTTTGTTCCGATATCTGAAACGAATTCATCATCGGAAAGGATAGCGGCTCTTGTACTCTGAGAGACCCTTTCGATGAAATCAGGATCCGCGGCAAGCAGCTCTCTGACCTTCAGTTCGAACTCTTCCTCTTCAGAGAGCACCTTAAGATCGGTCTCAAGAGGCTCCTGAACATTTACAAGAGGGGTACTCTGTCTTTGTCTCGCACTCTCGAGCACAGTACTCTCAGCCTCCGGCCGGAATACCCACATACCGGCAAAGACAAACACTGTTAAGACAATCGTTATGGTCAGTATTACAATACGGGACGCCTTACCCATTTATATAACCTCTGCTTTTTAGTCTATCACAATACATTGAGAGTTGTCGATAAAGATATTCCTCATCTTGGTCATTAATTATCGTGATGACTCTTCTGCCGCTCTCAAGCAGCGTAAGACCTATGTTTTTCTGGTTTTTATCCCTCTGAAGGAAGCCTTCCCTTGTGATACCGTCCCTCCTGACGGCCCTTTCGGTCCTCAGCTCCAGTGGAGCAAAGACGTAAAGGACCTCATCACAGAGCGGAACAAGCCCCATTGACTCAAGAAGGGCAGCATTGATGCATGTGTTTTCATGCTCATGTATCAGTCTCTTCACTTCCTCACACATCCAGGGGTGGGTGATTGAATTGAGAACGGCAAGCTTTTCAGGATCAGCGAATACGATGGGACCGAGGATCTTCCTGTCCACCCTCCCGTCGCGGATGATAAGGTCTGAAAAAGCACTTACAAGTTCATCCTTTTTCACATCCAGGGCAAGGTGTCCCAGATGGTCCACATTGATTTCATGAAACCCGTTTTCCACGAGGTATTTTACGGCTGAGTCCTTTCCGCTGCAGCTCTTTCCGACAACTCCCGTAACCATCAGTGCATGTCCCCCCATCTTTTCCCTGTCTCGATGCCTGCCCTGAGAGGCACGCTGAGAAGTGCGGCATTTTCCATTCTGTCCCTGACAAGATCACGGACTTCATCAAGTTCGGGATCAGGGACTTCCAGAATAAGTTCATCATGGACCTGTAAAAGGATGCGGCTCTTCAGCCCCCTCTCCTTCAGATCTCGGAAGATTGCCGTCATCGCTTTCTTCATCAGCTCTGCGGCACTGCCCTGTATGACCGTATTGACGGCCACGCGCTCAGCGGCGCTTTTCTCGTTTTTATTCCTGCTGTTAATGGCAGGCACGCTTCTTCTGTGACCGCCCATCGTGACTACATACCCCTTTTCCTCACACGACTTCACGGTCTCATCAACAAATGTCCTGACCCCGCTGTAGCGCTCAAAGTACCGCTCGATGAAGTCCTTTGCATCCGATCTGGAGATACCGAGCTCATTGGAAAGGCGGAATGGGGACATTCCGTACATGATGCCGAAGTTAATCGTTTTCGCAATCCTTCTGTCGGAAGGTGTCACCTCATCGGGGCTTTTGCCGAAGATGAGCGATGCCGTGTATCTGTGGATGTCGGCACCTTCCCTGAACGCTTTGGTAAGCTCTGCATCCCCGCTTATGTGGGCAAGCATGACAAGCTCGATCTGGGAGTAGTCCGCTGAAAGGAAGTGCATGCCGTCACCGGAAGTGAATGCACTTCTTATCATCCTGCCGTCATCGGTGCGGATGGGTATGTTCTGGAGATTCGGATTCCTGCTTGAAAGGCGTCCTGTGGCTGTCCCTGTCTGGAGATAGGAAGTATGAATCCTTCCGTTTTCATCGCAGAGCTGCGGCAGTGCGTCTACATATGTGGAAAGAAGCTTTGAAACACCCCGATACTCCAGCAGATCCTCAATCATGGGATCCTTACCCTTCAGCGCTTCCAGCGTTGCGGTATCGGTTGAAAATCCCCTCTGTGTCTTCTTGACGGCCTCAAGCCCCTTCTCCTCGAAGAGTACCTTTGCCAGCTGAATTGATGAATTGATGTTGAATTCGTGTCCCGCTTCCTCATGGATGCGCTTCGTAAGTGCATCCATCCGGTCCGAAAGCTTTTCATCCAGCTCAGCCATGAACGCTTTGTCGAGCAGTACGCCGTTTCTTTCCATGTCGACAAGCACTTCTATGAGAGGAAGCTCATATTCTTCCATCACCTTATCAAGGCCGTCACGCTTCATCAGACCGGAGAAGTAAAGATAAAGACGGAAAGTAAGGTCAGAATCCTCACCTGAGTACGCAAGCGCATCCTCAAGGGAAACGGACGAAAAATCCTGCCCCTTGGGTACGATGTCATCAAAGTGAATCGTATCGTATGAAAGGTACTTTGATGCCAGGTCATCAAGAGAGTAACGTCCTGAACCCGAATCGATGAGCCAGGCCGCGATCATGGTGTCAAAGACCACGTTTTTGATGGTAACACCGTACTTGGCAAGCAGTTCGATGTCATACTTGATGTTCTGTCCGACGACCTTCAGATCTCCGGTCTCAAAATAATCCCTGAAAAGCTTAATAACATCATCTTCATCAAGATACTTCTCACCCTTTGCCATCAGGGGACAGTAGAATGCCTTCTTCATCTCGTAGGAGAAGCTGAAGCCAACGAATGAGGCATCTGCTATCTCGACATCGGTGGTTTCGGTGTCGAATGCGATCACGCCGGTTGTGCGCTTTGCGCTTTCAAAGTAGGCGCGCACAACCTTAATGTCATCAAGAAGGGTGTAGGACCCGACTCCCAGGTATTCCTGAGGCGCTGTCACGGAATGCTCCGTTTCCTCATTCTTTTTCACTGCATCCTTCAGAACCTGCTTCTTATCCCCTCCGGCCATTGAAAGGGCAGTCCGAGCCAGCCCGGCACAGTTATGGGCCACGAAATCCTCAACAGCGGCACCGTAACTGATGGTGGAAACGGAAAATTCGGGTGTATCAAAGGAATCAAGCTCAAAGATATCAGTTTTAAGCGATACAAGCGCTTTCGACAGCTCAGCATCTTCACGGCCCGTCTCAAGCTTACCGCGAAGCCCTTTGGAAAGGGAGTCAAGGTGCCGGTAGATTCCATCAAGCGAAACATACTCCTGAAGCAGCGTCACGGCACTCTTCTCCCCGATTCCCTTCACACCCGGTACATTGTCAGATGCATCTCCCAGAAGTGTCAGGTAATCCCTGATCTGGGAAGGCATGAGGCCATATGCCTGCTGAACCTCATCAGGTCCGAAAAGTTCATATTTAGGCTGGTTCTTCTTCGGAGGCCTCAGTGCCTTGACATGGGCGCCGACCAGCTGGAGAAGATCCTTGTCAGCCGTTACCATGACGGTATCGACGCCAAGGCGCTGTGCATTTACTGCCAGTGTGGCTATAAGGTCATCAGCTTCAAAACCTTCACGGCTTATCGTGGGGATGTTCATCTTCCCAAGCGTCTCCAGGATCATTGGAACCTGAGTATGCAGTTCGTCCGGAGCCTTGTCACGGGTACCTTTGTAAGCAGGATACATCTCATGGCGGAACGTTTTTCCGGGGCTGTCCAGCGCGACGACGAAGTAGTCGAAGGTATACTCCCTAAGCAGCATGAACAGCGTGTTGAAGAAACCGAAGAATGCGGAAACATTATGTCCGTCCTTATCGGTCAGGGGACGGGTGAGGAATGCAAAGTATGAACGGTAGATAAGAGAATATCCGTCCACGATGAAGAGGGTTCTGTCAAACTTCGTCACCTCTTCCTCCTTCCTGACGGCAGGCTTTTCGCTGTTTTTCCTTTTGTTTTCCAGTGCAAGCAGTTCCTGATCGAGATCGACCGTTGAAAACAGTGAATCCATCGTTCCTCCTAAATCGTGACCGTGAGCGTGTCATAGGCACTCAGGCAGCCATCATACAGGCTGCATATTTCATTATATGACGTCTCATGGTTTATGTGGGTGAAATATGTCTTTTCAGCCCCTATTGCCATTGCGGCATCGTGGGCTTCCTCAAATGAGAAGTGGGCACCGTGGGGAGTTTTCCTCAGGGCACCCATCACCAGAACCTTCACTCCCTTAAGAGCCTCATAACTTTCAGGAGGTATGAAGGATGTGTCCGTGACATAGGCAAAGCTGTCATCTATTCTGTAGCCGAATATCTTCATGTGGGTCCTCTTCCCATGCTCCACGGGAACGGGGACGACATCAAAGCCTTTGATATCGTAATGCACGTACGGCTCAAGCACTTCAGGAATGATGTGCGGAACTCCCGGAAATGAACGCTGGGCAACAGCATATGAATAGTGGGTTTTTATGAAGCTGATGGTATCCTCATTGCCGTAAACCTTAAGGTCCCGGTCATAGGTGAATACCCTCAGGTCATCAAGACCTGAAAGATGATCTGCATGGGAATGAGTGTAAAGCACGGCATCAACCATGTCACAGCGTGCCCTGACAAGCTGGAGCCGGAGCTCATACCCGGTGTCAATAAGAAGATGCATGCCGTCCTTTTCAAGAAGGACTGAGGAACGGTAGCGCATGTCATGAAAATCATCGGAGGAGCACACCGGACAGTGACATCCGATCACAGGAATGCCGTGACTCGTGCCGGTACCGAGAAAGGTTACTTTCACAGTGAGTCCTTCATGACGTTCAGAAACTCAGCGGCCCCGTCAGCAGTCACCTTGCCTATCTTAACAAGAGTGTTTCTTGCCTTACCGCTTTTCAGATAATCCTCAAGACCGTCAAGCTGCTCCTGTGTGTACGTACCCGAGGCCTTTGCCGCATCCATGATCACGGAGACGCTCTCATTGACCTTTCCGTCACGGACCGATGTGCCGAAAAACTGATCAGCGGCTTCCGGAGCAAAGAAATATATCAGAAAAAACACTATGACCGAGAGACTGATCACCGACAGTACTGAACCAAGCATCGAACGTTTTGCCATGGTACCTCCTGAAAACAAAAAAATGAGAGAGTCCGGAGACTCCCCCATTTTATCCCAAAATCCCTTTGTGGAAAAGACTATAGGAAGTTGAAGAAAACCGCGAGGGAAAGCTTACCCTTTGAAAGATCGGGTGAGATGTTCTTTATGTCGCTGATGATTCTATTTGCGGCAAGTCCCGTCGGAACATAGTACGATGCACCGATGCCGATGAATGAGAAGTTGAAGTTAAGTCCTGCCTTCAGGTACAGCTCCTGCTCAAGGAAGGAACCTAGAGTTATTTCCTTTGCGCCGGGTCCGAAATAGAAGGTATACGGGATTGCCGCACCAACTGAGACGTTGAAGACGTTCGGGCCTGCGACGAGGTTTGCGGAAAGCATCGTTCCGATTGACCAGTTGCCATTTGAATTGGGAAGTGAGAATGATGCGTTGGCACCTGCCTGCAGGAAGAAGAGATTGACCCTTGCCTCCGCGCC
>JBJEWN010000007.1:0-1563 GCA_051885075.1 Bullifex sp. | reverse complement strand
AGCAATCTGCGGTGAAGCCGGAAGCTGCTACCCTTTAGGGTGGCGGTAGTTCACATCGGCCCATCTCAAGCAGGATGTCATCATAGTTTCTGTCATGTATCTGTTCAATTGCAGCCTCTGCAGCTTTATCCAGTCCGCTGACCCTGGCACAGTATTTCAGTTCGATCACAAGGCCTG
The DNA here is from genome assembly GCA_051885075.1 of Bullifex sp. Taxonomy (GTDB): domain Bacteria; phylum Spirochaetota; class Spirochaetia; order Sphaerochaetales; family Sphaerochaetaceae; genus Bullifex. The sequence continues at coordinate 1,386 of JBJEWN010000007.1, read as the reverse complement.
CATCAGGATCATCCGTTTCACCACAAGATCTGCAAAACCGTCACCTGCGTTTCCTGAATGTGAAACTGCAGGAATCAAAGCCAGCAGCACCGGTGGACAGTCGCAAACCCCGCAGTTCTACTGCGTGGGTAGTTGATAATCCCATGCGGTTAAAGAGCTCTTAATTTTTCTTTAAAAGCCTTTCTGTAATTGTTCCATTAAAGAGCAAACCAAGTATTCAGACGGTGGAGTACTTCAATACCTCCCATGCAATCCCCTTTGCAATTCTGAGAGGGACATCGGTGAAGTGATTCCCGCTGTTATACTCGAAATATGACTTATCGGGGCCAAGAAGTTCCGCAATTACTTTGACTTTTGAATCAACACATCTCAGCACGGGATTTCTGGCAAAGCCTTCCCTGTCCCCGATGCTGAGGTATACATGATCGACAGAAAGTTGCCTGTCCTGGATGTATTCGATGAAGCCGGGGTACCACACGGACGGAGAACAAGCTGCCACACGGCAGAATGCATCAGTCTGGTATGCGCTCCAGAGTGCGAAGAGAGCTGAAAGTGAGTATCCTGCAATGATTCCGGACCTTTCGTGTTTCACTGCTTCCTGTAGCACTGTTTCAAGCGTGTCATGGGCACCATCCCCGAAGGAGCCGCTGTTATGGACTCCTTCAGCCTTCCAGGGCGTCAGATCACTGTTCCAGTCATCAGTGAGGAACACTGTCAGGGAAAAAGGAACGGAAGTGAGTGTTTTTATGATCCTCACCTCCTCCTCAGGCATTTTTCTGTCCCTGATTTCGGCAACCTGGAACACGGGGATTCCATTATCATCACCGAAGTGAAAGATGTCCCTTATCATATCCTGTCTGCAAAGAACTCCAGAAGAGCCTTATCATCCCCTGTGTAGTTGAAGCACTCGATTCCAAGAGAAGCAGCGCCTTCTATGTTCTCTGCGTAGTCATCAACGAAAGTCGTTGTCTCAGGCATCTCACCTTCCTTTTCCATGATGTACTGCCAGAACTCCTTATCGGGCTTTATGAGGTGCATCTCATGGGAAGCATAGAAACCGGTGAAAGCATCCCTGTAACCCAGTTCATCGATGATGGGCCAGTGGGGTGCGAATGTGTTTGATCCGATCACGACCTTGTTGCCCTTTGCCTTGAGACGTGATGCGATGTCTATCATCACTTCATTTCTGGTCGGATGGAAGGTGTCCCTGAAGAAGTCACCTTCAGGAGTGTATCCATAGTGGGTCCTGAGGTGGTCGTAGTAATCCCAGACACTCATATACCCTTCCATGAGGGGACGGGCATAAAGCTCCCAGTCTCTGTTCAGCTCTTCGAACGTTATGCCCATCTTCTCAGCCATTGCGGGCAGTGTGTGAAAGTTTTTGAG
>JBJEWN010000006.1:0-1565 GCA_051885075.1 Bullifex sp. | reverse complement strand
GACGGTTTTCTCCGTCTTTGCTCCTGCTGTCTCGCTGGAGCCGGAAGCAAAGACAAGCGCCATTGCAGTGAGCGTTACCATAAGAATCATTGCAATTTTTTTCATATGTGGTTCTCCTTTTTGTTTCTTTTACTAGATTTTCAGCCTGGTTTTCATGAAACGGTATGACCGGTTTTTGAGAAAATGTAACTTTTTTTTGGCTTTGAACACAATGAAAGCGGGGGTATGATATATATGTATGAAGGCAGGAACTTTTGCGGTAATCATTATTGATGACGAGCCCTCAATAAGGAACGGCATCAGTAATATCATTGAAAAGGACGTGGATGAAGCATACGTACCGGCTGTTGCCAGCGACGGAGAGGAGGGGCTTGAACTTGTCAGAAAGTACCACCCCGATCTCATCATCTCTGATATCGTCATGCCCGGGCTTTCCGGACTTGATCTCATCAGAACACTCAGAGCTGACGGGGATGATACCCCTGTCATACTTATCAGTGGGTATGATGAGTTTGCATATGCTCAGGCAGCGATTAAACTCTCCGTAAGTGCATACATTCTTAAACCTGTTTCACGAAGCGAACTTGTAGCAACCGTTAAGAAGGAAAAGGAGAGGTCTGACCGGCACTCCATGGTTATCTATGACGGGGAAGCGGTGAATGCGGCCAGACTGATGTTTTCGGAGCGTCTCATAAGAGGGGAATTAAAAAGTGAAGCTGAAGCCGTGAGAGGTGTGAAAGCGTTCCTTCCTGACCTCTCCGGAGGAGAGATGACCGTTGCTGTGGCTGACGGGGAACTGCATCCGGGCCCCGAATATTACTCGTTTCCTTACTCGGGCCATACCGTGATGATAGTGCCTGCGGGAGAGAAGTATACGGTCCATTCAATGAGACAGCTTCTGGAAAAGAATGCCGGACTCCTGATCGGTATAGGCTGTCAGGTCAGCAGATTCACCAGTCTCAGCCGCTCATATCAGGCAGCTCTCACCGCACTGTCATACTCGCTGTACGGGGAAGGCGGCGGGCTTTTCTGCCAGAAGGATGTTTCTCAGGTAAAACCCCGCATCACTCCCGGAGATGTTGACACTGAAGCAGTTAAGGCGATACTCCTCTCGAGGGATGAAAAGGCACTGGAGGAATGGACTCAGTCGTTCATAACCATGCTGCTCGATTCATCCACACCACCTCCCAGCTATATAAGGGGTATGTGCATTTTCCTGTTAAACGATCTGGTAAAACGGCTTTCCGACTCATCACTGCTGTCTAAGGAGTATCAGGGAAAGGTATCAACGGCGGAACTATCCCGAACATCATCCCTGAAAGAACTGAGTAAAATGCTCAATGAGAAGATGCGCTTTCTCATGGACACCGCGATTCCTGAATCGGCTGCGGACAATGACCCTGTCATCCACAGGGCCAGGCAGATGGTAATGGAGAACCCTGACAGGCTTGTAAGATCCTCCGATATTGCTGAAAAGCTGGGAATGAATGCATCCTATTTCTCCGTTTATTGAGGAAATTGCAAAACTCTGAACCAGTCTTTAAAAATGAATTTTTATGCAATTT
>JBJEWN010000005.1:0-6032 GCA_051885075.1 Bullifex sp. | reverse complement strand
ATAATCAAGTTGTGTTTTTTTTCAAATCTCCATTGTCTCTTTTTTTTTCACCCTGTATCATCTTGGCCATGGATCAGAGAAGCAGAAAACTCCAGTTCTGGACACTTAATGCCGCATCATTTCTGGGGCAGTGCGGTATTTCAATGGTTAATCTGGCACTGGTTTATCACCTTAGATACACGGTGGGGGCAGATGCCGGGACAATCGGGCTTGCTGCCAGCACATACACATCCGTTTACCTCATCGCATGTCTCCTGTTCAGCCGGTTCTATCAGCGCTTTGCGCCCAGGATCATGGTCACCCTTTCCGTTCTTGGCATGTCCGTTCCCGTAACCGTGATCGCACTGAGCCGATCCCTTCCCGTGATCTTTTCATGCCTTGTGCTGTATGGGGCAGCCATGAGCATGCTCTGGCCTCAGATGGAAGCCTGGATAACGAGGGACAGTGAAGGAAGAGAGCTCAACATCCTGACAAGTTCATTCAACTTCTCCTGGAGCTTCGGCACGGGAATAAGCCCGTATGTGGCATCCCTTCTCGTCGTTTACACTCCGTCGCTTGGCCTTGCAGGCGGTGTGGCAATCTTCGCCGTCATCGCCGTCATGATAACCCTTTTATCGCTGAACAGGGAAATAAGGGCGATAAAGCCTGAAGCTGAGCATATTCAGGAAGTGATCGCTGCCTGTGAGGATCACAGCACATCGCTCCGCTTTTATTCCTACGCGGCCGTGTTTCTGGTTTACAGCGCGCTTTCAGTCGTACTGAACATATTCCCGCTCTACACCAAGGAAGTGCTTCACATGAGTGAGAGCCTTAACGGAATACTGCTGCTGTTAAGGGGGTTCTCCACATGTTTTGCCTTCATATATTTCGGCAGTACATCCTGGTGGCAGTTCCGGTTCAAATACATAATCGGTGCCGAGGTTGCTTTCACTGTACTGCTGTTTGTGTTTGCCGGGCAGACCTCTGCCTGGGCCCTGGCTGTTTTCATGATATTTTTCGGTGCGATATTCTCCCTCTGTTATAACTTTTCCATCTTCCACGCCGCATCAGGTGCCGTGGACAGGGGAAAGAGGATGATGATCCATGAATGCGTGCTTACCTGCGGTCAGGTGATTGGAGTCTCGATCGGAGGCGGAATCTATGACCGTCTGGGCTTCGGAAACGTTCTCATGACCCTTGCCCTTGCAGGTGTGGTCATGATCGCTGTTCAGCTGGTGATCCGGCTCCTGGAAAAAAGAAAGAGGACACTCTGAAAAGTGTCCTCAATGGGCCCAGGTGGATTTGAACCACCGACCTACGGGTTATGAGTCCGCAGCTCTGACCGCTGAGCTATAGGCCCGAACGAAGTTAAATATAACAGGCATTCGTTTTATTTGCAAGTGGCGGTGACTCTGTTATAATCGTCTTTAAGGGAGGTCTTTATGTTTAAAAAGATCATTGTGACGGCACTGATCCTGCTCGCTGCCGTTTCCTCGGTTTTTGCATCCCCGCTGCGTTTTGTCTTCGGGGATCTCGGACAGCATCCGGAAATCCTGATGGGCTTCCTGCCATCATATCTTCTTGCAGGTGCAGGCTACAGACCTGCAGAGCTCATTGAAGGTGACGTGACTGAAATCCAGCTGCTCGCAGGTTTCGGCTATAACCAGAGAAAGGTGTGGCAGGATCCTGAAACGGGCAGTGTGGTGGAACATGACCCGATCGTCTATGACGTTCTTCAGACCGACTGGGTACTCAGGTTCGTTCAGGGCTTCGGGGACAGTACCGTTGCAGGCAAGGACCTTTTCACCTTAACCGCAGGCTATGAGGGTAAGCTTGAATTTGCACTGGACAGCATGGTCAAAGGGAAGGTCAGGAACAACGGCGGTCAGAGTGTGATAAGAAGTCTCGATGAAAGGATCGGTAACTATGAAGGAAACATCTATCCCGATCTCAGGGGTGACAGAACAGCACTTGGCACTGTGCTTGCCCTCCAGCTTAAGTATGACCTGATGGATGACAGGATGACCACGACTGACGGTTTCGTCGCAAAAGCTGACATCAGGTGGGCTCCTTCCTTCCTTAACGGTGCGCTTTCAGGTCGGGCAGATTTCTACTCACTCACCCTGAATGCGGTTGCGGCAAAAACACTTTACAGCTTCAGTGAGAACGGAAAGGACATGTTCACCATCGCGCTTGTCGACAGGGCAAACGTTAACTGGACTGACGGATCGCTTGTTCCCGTATGGGCACAGGGACCGGTGTCACTCGGCCGCAAGGTCAGGGGTTACAACACCTGGACGTACAATACGCAGTTCACGGCAGTCAATAACTTTGACATCCGTTTTGCAGGTCCTGCCCTGGGTGTTAAAGGAATCTTCCCGAGGGTGAACCTCTTCTTCGATGCGGGTTACGGCTGCGGAAAATACTTCAACACACAGGATTACGGCAGCAATTTCCTGATGAGCACGGGTGTCCAGGTCACTGTATCATTCTTCGATTTCATCGATCTGGGATATCAGGTGACGTATCTCTTCAACGGTTTCAAGTTCTCTGAAGGCGCTGACAGGAAGATTGTCGGGAACTTTACGTTCTTCCTCGATTTCTAAATGCTGTAGGGATTGAGCTCGCCCCTGACAAGCGGCTCGGTTATTCCTGCTTCCTCAAGCGTCTTCAGTACGCCTTCCAGCCTGTATGACTGGATGTACTTTACGCTGATGCGGACCATCGGCCCGTCGAGAATGTCGACAGTGGGCTTAAGGCCCGCTTTTTTTATGTTCTCAACGACTGCATATGCATTCTTCATGTTTGTGTAAGTACCGATCTGAACGGTGTACCAGCCCGTCTCAACACCCCTGATGTACTTCGTTTCAGGTGTTTCGGGTTCGGAGAGAACTTCAAGCGTCACTTCCGCAATTCCCTTCTCATAAATACCCAGCTGTCTTGCCGCTTCTGGCGTCAGGTCAATGATGCGTCCTTCAGCATAAGGTCCCCTGTCATTGATCCTCACATCCACCGATGCGCCCGTCTCCCTGTCGGTTACCCTTACGATGGAGCCGAAGGTGAGACTCCTGTGGGCTGCGGACAGGGAGGATGTGTCAAACACTTCCCCGTTTGCGGTGAGGGCGCCTTTACGGTCGGCTGTATACCAGGATGCGATTCCATCCTCCGCGAAGAGTGATGATGAGATGAGTGCAAAGAGGAACAGAATTGTGAGCTTCTTCATGATTTGAATAATACCTCAGTTTGGTTTTTTGTCAAAGATAATTCCACATGTGGCAATAAATCATAAATTATGCCATAATCAGCTGTTATGAGCGAAATACAGAACAGTCACTGGGCAGACATATATGCCGACAGAATAATTCGTGAGAAGGGTGATAAGGAAGTTTATACCTGCGCAAGCGGTATCACCCCTTCAGGAACGGTGCATATCGGAAACTTCAGGGAAATAATCTCCGTTGAACTTGTGGTAAGGGCCTTAAGGGCAAGAGGAAAGAATGTCAGGTTCATTTATTCCTGGGATGACTATGATGTCTTCAGAAAGGTTCCGAAGAACATGCCCGAGCAGGAAAGGCTTGCAACATATCTCAGGAAGCCCATCACACTGGTGCCCGACACCACAGGCAGGGCGGAAAACTATGCCAGAGGCAATGAACTGGATGTGGAAAGGATCCTGCCCAAGGTAGGCGTTAATCCCGAGTACCTTTACCAGGCAGAGCGTTACCGCTTGTCAATGTATGCGGAGGGGATAAAGACTGCCCTGGAGAAGAGAGCTGAGATCAAGGCGGTTCTTGATGAGTTCAGGACTGAACCCCTCCCCGAAGACTGGTGGCCGGTTTCCGTCTTCAGTTCCTTTACCGATAAGGATACGACGACCGTTCTGGGCTGGGACGGTGAGTACGGCATCACATACCGCGATGACTCCACGGGACAGGAGGAGACCATCGATCTCAGGACCACACCTTATGCAAAGCTTCCCTGGAGAATCGACTGGCCGATGAGGTGGGCCCGTGAGGGTGTTGACTTCGAACCGGCCGGAAAGGACCACCATTCCGAAGGCGGTTCATTCGATACTTCAAAGAAGATCGTTAAGTTTTTCGGCGGGGAGGCTCCCGTCTCCTTCCAGTATGACTTCATCTCGATCAAGGGCCGCGGAGGCAAGATCAGTTCTTCATCCGGAGATGTAATCTCACTTTATGACGTGCTTGAGGTTTATACGCCGGAAATCTGCCGTTATCTCTTCGTTTCCACCAGACCCAATACCGAGTTCGCTATCTCCTTTGACCTTGATGTCCTCAAGATCTATGAGGACTACGATAACTGTGAAAGGATTTACTTCGGGCTATTGGATGTCAACGAAAAGAGACGTGCAAAGGAAAAGAGGATCTACGAGCTTTCCCAGGTCGGTGAAGTTCCTTCCGAGCCCTCGTACCAGATACCCTTCCGTCACCTGTGCAACCTTCTCCAGATTCACTCCGGCGATAAGGAAGCAGTGCTTAAGTCCCTTACGGACATCACTGAAGGTCAGAAGGAAAGACTCAAGCAGAGGATGGACTGCGCCTGGGCATGGATCACGACATTCGCGCCCGATGAGTTCAGATGGTCACTTGCTGATGAGTCCACACCGCTTGTGGAGGTATCCGATGGTGAAAGAAGTGCCCTCAGGTCCCTTGAGGCTTCGGTACGCGCCCATCTTGATGAGTGCACTGAGAAGGAATTCTCCAATTACCTCTATGAGGCAGCTGCCGCAGGACAGCTGGAAAGCTCTGCTTTCTTCTCCCTTGTGTACCGCGTGCTCATCGGTAAGGAAAGAGGACCCAAGCTTGCAGGCTTCATAAAGACCTGCGGTGCCGACAGGATCGCCACGATACTGGAGAGGTACTGAGATGGACGTCATCCTTTTAAACGGATCACCGAATGAGACGGGCTGTACTTTCACGGCCCTCTCCGTGGTTAAGGACACACTGGAAAAGGAAGGTCTTACTGCTGAAATCATCCATGTGGCGAAGGAAGGCTTCACAAAGGAATATGTCGACACTGTAGCGGAAAAAGTGAAGGCTGCAGACGGCCTCATTCTTGGTTCTCCCGTCTGGTATGCTTCCTCCTGCGGTCTTGGCAATTACTTTTTCGACCTGCTTTTCTCCAGAGTCGGATCATTCATGAGACTGAAGTTCGGCGCTTCAGTCGTATCGTGCAGAAGGGGAGGCGCATCAGCCACCTTTGACCAGCTCAACAAGTACTTCACGATTTCCCAGATGCCCGTGGTATCGTCAAACTACTGGAATCAGGTGCATGGAAACACGCCTGAAGAAGTCATGAAGGATGAGGAAGGAATCCAGACCATGAGGGTGCTTGCCCGCAATATGGCATATCTCATAAAAGCCGTAAGAAAGGCAGGCCTCCCGCTTCCTGATGCTGAAGCAAAGATAAAGACAAACTATATCAGATAGATAATGTTTTGCAGGAGATAATATGAACTTCTCTGATATGATGAAAATGAAAGGCGCCTGGGATAAGTTCGCATCATCCCACCCGCAGTTCGTAAGGTTCCTTTCCTATATGGCATCATCTCCGGTGAGTGAGGGAACCGTATTCCGCCTTTCCGTCCAGCGACCGGGCGAGGAGAAGGAAGTCAGGACCAGCATCGCGATTAATGAAAGCGATCTTGAACTCATTGAGCTTCTGAAGTCCATGGCTAAGAAGTGATCAGAGGGTTCTGAATATCTTATCCAGAACCACCTGATTGTTCCTCCACTTGGGATTGGCCTTCACCCTGAGATCAAGGGTGAGGGCGGATCCTGGGAATATCTTCTTTATTTCCTTAAACGCTTCCTTTCTTATTTTCTTTATGTTCTCACCGCCTTTTCCCACGATGATGCCTTTCTGCCCGTCACGCTCCGTGATGATGAAGGCCCTGACCCAGACGGAAGAGTCTTCCTCATTGTATTCAATGTCCGCCACATCGACGTAGATCACGTGCGGTAGCTCATCGGTAAGAAGGTTTATCGTCTTTTCCCTGATTATCTCGGAAATCCTGAATTCCAGGGGCTGGT
>JBJEWN010000004.1:0-1573 GCA_051885075.1 Bullifex sp. | reverse complement strand
AAAAATTGTAACGTTTATGTAAAAGGTGATTGGAAAAAAGTCAGCTTTCCGCTTCGGAAAGAAGCATACTTATTTCATCAGCCCATCTCGATTCATCGGGCGTTTCCAGAATAAGCGGTATTCCGTGCACTTCCTTTCTTTTCACTATGGCCCTGAAACAGTCAGCTCCGATGAGTCCTGCTCCTATGCTGTCGTGTCTGTCCCTGTTGGAAGCAAGGGGAACCTTTGAGTCATTGAGGTGCATGCCGAAGAGTTTTTCAGGTGAGAATCGTGAGAAGAAATCATCAAGAACCTTATTTACGTCGTCCCTTACGTTGTAGCCGGAGCCGAAAAGGTGTGCGGTGTCCAGAGTGAAGCCCACCCTGTCCTGATTCTTCACCAGTGAAAGTATCATGTCCAGTTCCTCAAAGGTGGAACCGAGGATAGTGCCTGCGCCCGCAGTGTTCTCAACCGCGATCCTGACAGTGGGATGTGCCGTAAGCACTTCATCAAGTGTAAAAGCACATCTTCTGATTCCGTCCATCCTCTCTCCTTCCTTATATGCACCTGGGTGTATGTTGATGACATCAAGACCAAGGGCTTCAAGGCGTGATGCTTCTTCCTGAAAGAGTGAAACTGACTTCTCCCTCAGCTCTGGATCGGGGGATGCCGGATTTATGAGGTATCCCGCATGGGGAAGGATTGCTTCCTTCCTGAAGCCGAATTCACCGAGCTTTGCTCTGAATGATGAGATGTCCTCTTCCTTCAGGGCAGGACTTTTCCACTGTCTCTGGTTTTTAGTGAAGATTGCGAATCCCGTTGCTCCGAGCTCATGAGCCCTGTCCGCGGCAAATGCCACGGAACCTGATATTGATACGTGAGGTCCGATGTAAAGCATGGTGTAATGTTTGTGAGGAAAAGGATTTTTTGTCAACAGGAAATCAGGGCCTTCACAGGGTGCGGTGCAATCCGCTTCATGCATTGCGGTATATGGTCGGGGAATGGTGATGATCAGAAGCCTTGATAATCAGCCGCACAATGGGTAAGACAGGTGTGTACGGCTGATTATAAGAGGTTTTTGCATGATAGGACGGAAAAAGGAAGTACAGATACTTGAAGATCTGTATAAAAGCAACAGATCACAGTTCGTGGCTGTCTGCGGGCGAATAGGTGTGGAAAGACCTATCTGATAAATGAGGTGTTCGGGAACATGATAACCTTCCGTCATACCGGTCTTTCACCTGTTGAAGAAGAGAATGACCAGTACATAAGTCCTCTCAGGAAACAGTTGAAGCATTTCTGCAATTCACTGATTGTTCAGGGTATGCAGAAGTCAGAGTGTCCCGATAACTGGATGGATGCGTTCCTTCTGCTGGAACTTTTTTGCAAAGCAGGGATGATGGAAAGAGGCAATTGATCTTTATTGATGAACTTTCCTGGCTTGATACCCCTAAGTCTGGTTTCATAGTGAAACTCTTTTCCAAGTCGGCGGAAACCCCTCGGTTCTGTCGCGGGGAGGAGCCGACACTGAAAAAATATTATTATGTAACAAATTACTCTGATTGTATGGTATAATGATGTCATGAAGCAGACA
>JBJEWN010000003.1:0-6072 GCA_051885075.1 Bullifex sp. | reverse complement strand
AGGACACGGCTTTCCGCCGGCATTCCTCATGATGTCCGTTACTGCCTCAATGACATCATCCTCCCCTGCCGTGGGATTGAGCATCCTCACACCCGAACAGTTTTCACTGCCGAAACCTTTCAGCAGGAAGTTTATCGTGATGTCCGGACCATCACATGTTTCATAGTAAATGACGCATGGAAGGTTTGTGCCCGTATTGGTCCTGTCATGGAGAGGATCACGGACGACGCTCTTTCGGTAAAGGGAGTTTTTCGCGGCCGCCTCCGCACCCGCATTGATCTCCTCTTCAAGAAGCGCAAGGTTAAGCCTTGCATTCCTGCCGATGGAAACAAGAACGAAGAACATTCCCGTATCCTGACATAGGGGAATGCCGCTTTCACGGCTTATGTCGATGTTCCTGACGATACTGGCAAGTACGGTCTTTCCCCACTCACCGCCCTCACGCTCCGATGCCTTTCTGATACACTCCTCAACCCCGGGAGGAAGAATCCTCGCTGCCGACGTAAGTGCGTTCTCTATGCTCTTTCTCAGTTTCATGGGCATCATTGTACCAAAGCGTCTTGTCCATTACCAGCGACAGAAAGAGATCGAGAAGCAGAATTCCGAATGCAGTTCCCAGAACCAGACCAAGAAAGTCCGCGCAAAGGTCAAGCAGTTCGAAGCTGCGTCCGAAAAATGGCTGAATTAGCTCTATTGCCAGCCCAAGCAGGGTTCCGGCAGCAAGGCTCCTTACGATGGTTCCTGTCGTATATGTAAGCACCCTGAGTCTGCCGTCTCCCCTTTTTCTCTCCTTACGCCGTTCCATGAAGGACGGAAGGTTTACAAGTGAAAGGAAAAGGGAGAATCCCAGTGCGGTGTAAGCCATTGAGTGGGCAATCTTGTCATTTCCGAAACTGTTTACGGAAATACCCGGAACGGTGAAAAATGAGAACAGGAGTATCAGGGTTACCGTGACTGCAAGCAGTATCATGCCTACGGCCCTGACACACTTCTTTATTGAGAGAGTCATGAATAGTTAAACTCCGTATCACTCATGAAGTAACATACATCCCTGAAAAAGTCCACGCTTTCCCATGTATGAAGCCAGATCCTCCATGAGATCGCGTTTGTCAGGGAAGCTTAAAGGACACACCAGCCGGGCACGCGGTGTTTCAGTAAGTATGCGCTCGATTATCACATCCGGCCTCAGGTGCGATATCATCATCGAAAGAAGTGCGATGTGACGGCGGTATGATGAAACGGAAAAACATCCCGCCTCCAGAAAACTCCGTTCCAGTGCGGTGCCATTGGTGATGTGGATGTTGTGGATCTTCACGGCTTCAGCTCCCGATTCATTGACAAGGCAGACTCCCTTCATAATGTCATCCACCGTGTCGTAGGATGGCATCAGCAGCAGATGGGCCGTAACCTTAAGTCCGTATGAGCGAGCCCGTTTCACCGCATCCAGCCATACGGAGGCACTGTGCCCCCTGTTAATTCTGTCAAGCGTTGCGTCATTTGCACTCTGCAGTCCCAGTTCCACCCAGACATCACGCTCAGGAGTGATGTATCCGGAGAGCAGGCGGCATACTTCATCGGACATCAGATCGGGACGTGTCGAAACAATGAATACCCTGAAGTCATGGAGGGAAAGCGCATGATCATAGACGCGTTTCAGGTTTTCCGGAGTATCCCAGGTATTGGACCACGCCTGAAAGTAAAGTGCCGCTTCCTCTGCCCGGTAGCGCCGTCTGATGAAGGCAAGTCCGGAAGAAATCTGCTCATCGATGCCTGCAATCCTGGAAAGGAATACATCTTCCCTCAGGCTCCATCCCTTCTCTTCGCTCCTCTGGTAAACGGCAACCGCACCGCTGCCGTCACAGTAAGTGCACCCTCCGCTGCGGTCAGCTCGCCTGTTCGGGCATGAAAAGCCCGCATCGACACCGACACGGTACAGTTTCCTTCCGTATTTTTCGCTGATGTATGATGAATAAGTCCTCCATGGAAGTTTCATGTGAGTGAGAGTCCTATTGCGAAATCAAGATCCGATGAAAGGGCAGCAGTCAGTGAAAGTCCGATATCGGATTTAAGACCGACAGAGATGAGACACCCCCATCCGATATGCTTCAGCCTCGTGAACGGTACCATGCTGACCGGGTTTTCACAAAATGGGTCAGCATGTTCGTAAAGCGAGAAATAACCTCCTGCCTCGATGCATACAGGCCAGTATGTGTCAAAGTGCCAGAGCAGTGATGTGCTGATGAAATCCCGGGACCTGAAGGAAAAAATGTCCGTTACATAGGATGAAGCAAGACGTTCATCACCTCTTATGGATGCGGCCGACGTGCTGAATCTCACGGGCCCCAGCCTGAATGAGAAGTCTCCCCTCATCCTGTAATCCAGCTTTCCCGAATACCCGGCCCCAACCATAAGCTCCCCCTGATAAACAGGGTTCTCAACCCGGTAGTAAAGTCCTGCGGACATGCTGTAAAGCCTTACTCCTTCCGGGGTGAAGAGATCAAGGGAAACAAGCTCTGCCTGAACCTGAAAGTCAAGTCTGCGTGAGCCGGTGAAAAAGGCAGTAAGAGCTGCAGAAGCCATGACGCTTCCATCCTGCGTAGGCTTTCTTCCCGGCAGATCCATGCTTCCCACCGCCTGCAGGAAACCGAATGCACCTTCAGCGGACAGTGACAGATCAAGTCCATGCGTAAGTGGCAGTGACCAGCTGAGGCCCAGCCTGTTAACGTCCCCGATGCGGGCTGCTGCCGAGAACCTGCTCCGTCCGGGGCCATAGGAGAAGGAAAGCGAGATTCCGGGATTCATGAACACATAGCCCGGTGTATCGGATGTGGAAAGGAAGGAGAGGGAGAATGAAGCCCCGAGTCCGGCGTTCATTATTTTCTCAGCATACTCTTCCGCGCTGACTGAAATCATATCTCCCCTGACTTCATATGAGACGCTGCGAAGCCCTTCCCGCTGTTTAACCAGTTCCAGGAGACGGGAAAAATCCTGTACGAAGGACTCGTCATAAAGTCTTCCCTCAAAAGCGGAAAAAAGCTTTGAGTACCCGGAAACGGCAGCAGGGACATCAATTCTGCTGATGGGAAAAAAGGGAATATCCCTGTAGGACATGGGTTTTTCAAGGGGGAGATAACCTTCAAGGGCACTCTCAAGCTCATCAAAGAGCGCGGCACTTTGCCTGACGCACTCCTCCCCTATCTGAAGGATCCGGTCAGTATCGGAAAAATCAATGACATTCACATCCCCCGTTTCGGGAATGAAGAGGTAATCGGAGAGGGTATGCTCCGTCCTGACGTTTCCCTGAGAGACCAGTATGACGAACTGTGTCGCCATTCCTGAAAAGGTTTCAAGGTATGACGGATCCCTTCCGTTCTCCCTGACGCTGTCATTCACGTCAACCGCGATTACGATGTCAGCACCCAGCTCTTTTGCAACGGATGAGGGAAGGTTATCGGCAATTCCACCGTCCGCAATGTAGCGTCCGTCCTCAGTCCTGACAGGTGAAAACACCATCGGCAGGGACATGGACCCCCTCAGTGCCCTGTATAGGTCAGAGTCAGACACCACGGCTTCCCCGGTCAGCAGATCAGTACCGATACAGCGGAAGCGGACCGGAAGTTCATCAAAGGATGATATGTTCATAACACGGCACAGTGCCGATCTTATCATCACTTCGATTCCTGAATCATCGATCAGTGCATTCGTGGTACCGATGCCATCCTTCGTGAAGCTGACCGAGAGCAGGGTTTCATCGTATGGACTGAAGGCCCGGGCAGGCAGGGCTTTCTCTCCCTGAAGGTTTAAAAGCGCGCCAGCAATATCCTCATTCCTGACGAATTCCTCCAGTTCATCACCGCTCCAGCCTGCACTGTAAAGCCCTCCGATGAGGGCTCCCATGCTGGTACCGGTAACGATGTCAGGATATATTCCGCGCCTTTCAAGCTCCTTAATCACGGCTATCTGACTGATGCCTCTGGCACCACCCCCTGAAAGCACGAGTGCAATGCGGGGACGGCCCGCATGAACACTGAAAAGAGAGAAGATGAGTGTCAGGGTAAGGATGAGTCTTTTCACTGAAGCACGGCACCTATGAGAGAGCGGTTACCGTTGACGAATTCGGCAGCGGAAAGCTCCTTTTTGGTCGGTTTCTGAAGCCTGGTGATGTAGATGTATCCATCCTTCAGGGCAATTTTCAGCCCCCTATGCTTATCCAGGGCCACACATGTGCCCGGCTCTTCCTCAGGAGAACACTCCTCCTGGGAAAACACGGAACCATGCACACCGCAAAGGTACAGAGGCTCTCCGTTCCACTTCAGGTATGCCTTGGGCCAGGGGTAGTATGCCCTGATTTTCGCATGGATTTCCCTTATGCCCATCAGAACGTTCAGTTCGGCTTCTCCCTTTTCGGTCATTCTGGACCAGGACACTTCTCCTTCCTGCGGATGGGGAGGATATGATGATGGATCGGAGAGTACCTTAAGTGCCAGACCGGAAGCAATATGTGACACCCTCTGCGAGAGGGATTCCTCAGTCTCGGTTCCATCAAGGGGGAAGGTGACGGCAGAGTATATGTCCCCTTCATCACAGCCCAGTGCGATCTTCTGTACTGACACGGCACCTTCGCTGTCAGCACTGAGAATCGTTTCCCTCAAAGGGGCGCATCCCCTGTACTTCGGAAGAAGTGAAGGGTGGATGTTGTATGTGGACTCAAACATGGAAAGGAATCTGGGACCGAATATCTTTCCGTAGCAGAATGATACAAGGGTATCGGGTGAAAAAACCTTCACTTCCTTTCTGGCGTCCGCTCCCAGGTGCTCGGGAGTAAGGACATCAAGCCCCAGTTCAGCGGCACGCTGCTTTACAGGGGTGGGAATGAGGTCCTTTCCCCTCTTTCCCCTCCTGTCAGGAGCCGTCAGTACGGCAGCGATGAGACCTGCTTCATTCAGCGCGTCCAGTGTCGGCAGGGCAATTTCCCCTGTCGCGGCAAAGAGAATCCTCACTTACCTCTCCTTTTCTTCGTCTTATTCTTCCTTTCATAAACCTTCACAATCATTTCCCTGTCCTCAGGGGAAAGTCGGTCAATGAAGAGTTTTTCATGAAGATGATCGTTTTCATGCTGGATTATGCGTGCCAGCAGGCCGGATGCATTTACAGTGAACGATTTACCGTTCACATCCTGTGCCTGAACAGTCACTTCCAGCGGTCTGATTACCTTATGGTAAATACCGGGCAGGGAAAGACATCCTTCTTCATAAGGCCCCACTTCCACACCGGTTCCGATTATCTCAGGATTTATGAAACAGAGTCTGTTGCCCTGCCTGTCATCAACTACGAAAAGGCGCTGGCTGACACCGACCTGAGGACCTGCAAGGCCTACTCCGTCAGCTTCATCCATCGTCTCGAACATGGCATCCACCAGCATCCTGAGGGCGCCGTCAAACTTTGTAACCTTAACGGTGGGTGCATAGAGCACTTCATCACCGAGTCTGTAAATATCCAACATATATAAAACTATAATAAAGTAACGGGAGCCGGGTCAACAGCCTTAAAGCATGCTCAGCGGGTCAACATCGACCTCAGTGTGAACCGATGAAGGACACCTGAACTGAGAAAGCGCAACCTCCGCGATCTTCAGAAGATGCCTGAAGTCGGTTGCGGATATTATGATCTGATAGCGGAACGAGGAGGAACGGCGGTATATCACGCAGGGTCCCGTTCCGATTATGGTCACATCACGGTATCCTGATGCCGCAATGACACGCTCAGTTATGGAGCAGAGACTTTCGGCAGCTTCCTTAACCTTTTCCTCAGCACGGCACCGGAGTGTAAGCGTGACCAGTCTGGTAAACGGAGGGAAGGCGAGCTGCTTCCTTATTTCCAGCTCGTTTTCGTAAAACTCTTCCGTACGGGAATCCCTTACTGCCTTTATCGCCTCATCCTCAGGTCTGTATGTCTGGATCAGGACAAGACCGTCATCCCGGTATCTTCCAGCCCTTCCCTTAACCTGTTCCAGCAGGGAGAAGGTACGCTCCTCGGCGCGGAAATCAGGCACGGAAAGCGTACTGTCGGCAA
>JBJEWN010000002.1:0-6129 GCA_051885075.1 Bullifex sp. | reverse complement strand
GATAGGGCTTCTTATCAGGGGATACCGCATTCGTGAAATTGCGGACAAACGCAACGTCGAGATCGTTACCGTGAAATCACAGGTAAGGACACTGCTTCAGAAGGTGGGACTTGGAAGAACCAGGGAGCTTGTTAAGATTATTGAGGAACTGGGACTTTCCTATCTTTTCACCTAGAGTGAACCACACCTTTTTTCGGACATTCACCTGCAAGAGGACACTCCGAGCACAGGGGCGAGATGGGCAGGCATATGTTCTGCCCATAGGCAACAAGCAGTTCGTTGAGAGGTATCCAGAACCTTCTCGGCATGATGCTTTCAAGCGCATCAACACTTTCTTCCGGTGTTTTCGTATCAATCCAGCCAAGCCTGTTGGAAATCTGGTGGACATGGCAGTCCACGCAAACGGCATCGATCCCGAAGCCGAGATTAAGCGTCAGGTTTGCTGTCTTTATCCCAACTCCGGGGAGGGACATGAGTTCCTCCTGTGTGGATGGAACACTGCCTCCGTATTTTTCAATAAGTTCCTCTGAAACAGAGATTATGTTAACTGCCTTTCTCTTGTAAAAACCGGCAGGGTAAATTGCCTTTTCGATATCATCACAGCTAAGTTTCACCATATCGTAAGGTGTGTCAGCCAGGGAAAAAAGACGTCTGGATGCGGCAAGCGTCACGTCATCCTTTGTTCTCAGTGATATCAGCGTAGATATCAGTATCGTATATGGTGTATTGAATTCCATGGCAATGAGACTTACCGAGGGAAGCTGTCTTCTCTTCTTTCTCAGTGCTTCCTGAAACAGCGTGAATACATTGTCAAAGTACCTTTCGTCTTTTTCCATGGTACCCATTATTTCAGATTGCACCCCGGTTTTTCAATCCGGTATTTGTTGACCGAAGAATGAAAAAAAAATAGCATATCAGACTATGATAGTAATCCTGAAGCAGGGCATCACGGCCCAGGAGAAAGATAAAGTAAAGTCCTTCCTTTCCGGAAGAGGCTTCATGGTCAAGGAAATAAAGGGCGAGCAGGAAACGGTACTTGGTGCCGTCGGAATGGCCCATATGGATCCCAGGGAAGTTGAAATCCTCCCGGGAGTGGCATCGGTCGTTCCCATATCCAAGCCATACAAGCTTGCTTCCCGCGAGCTTAAGAAAGAAGACACGATAGTAAAAGTCGGAAACGTCAGCATCGGAGGCAACAGGGTTGCCATAATCGCAGGACCTTGTGCCTGTGAATGCCGTTCC
Organism: Bullifex sp.; assembly: GCA_051885075.1. Taxonomy (GTDB): domain Bacteria; phylum Spirochaetota; class Spirochaetia; order Sphaerochaetales; family Sphaerochaetaceae; genus Bullifex. The sequence goes on along the minus strand of JBJEWN010000002.1, from coordinate 4,887 downwards.
CAGATAATGGAAATCGCGGCATGCGTGAGGGAAGCAGGTGCCGTCATCCTCCGCGGAGGTGCCTTCAAACCCAGAACAAGCCCATATTCATTCCAGGGACTCGGTGAGGAGGGGCTGAAGTACCTCCGTGAGGCCGGTGATAAGTACGGCATGCCCGTAACAACTGAAGTCGTGTCCCCGCGGGATGTGGAGATGATGAAGTCCTACATCGACATGTTCCAGATCGGAGCCAGAAACATGCAGAATTTCGAGCTTCTCAAGGAAGTCGGTAAGACGGGAATGCCCGTCCTCCTCAAGCGTGGTCTTTCCGCAACCATAGAGGAGTGGCTCATGGCAGCCGAGTACCTGATGGCCAACGGAACTGACCAGGTCGTACTGTGCGAGAGGGGAATCAGGACATTTGAGAAGGCAACGAGAAACACCCTCGACTGCTCTGCAATTCCAGTTGTCCAGAAACTCACACACCTTCCCGTGATCGGAGATCCGTCCCATGCAACCGGCATCAGGGACATGGTATCCCCGATGGCACTTGCTCTCATAGCATCCGGTGCATCCGGCATCATGGTGGAAGTTCACAACCATCCTGAAAAAGCCCTTTCCGACGGGCCCCAGTCCCTCTATCCCTCACAGTTCGAGAAACTCGTCAGGGATGTGCAGGCACTGTGCCCCGTAGTCGGGAAATCACTTGAAAGCTCACCCAGGATCATCCCTGCAAACATCACCGATGAGAGTGCGGGTGAAACACTTTCATCAAGTGCCAATGTCATCGCTTATCAGGGCGAACGCGGCGCATTCAGCGAGCTTGCAGTCAGGCGTACCTTTGACGAGGATGCCAAAGTGCTTCCGTGCAAAACCTTCAGGGATACCTTTGAAGCAGTCAATAAAGGATTGGCCCGCTATGCGGTCCTTCCAGTGGAAAATACCCTCGGAGGTACCATATTCGACACCCTTGATCTTCTTGGCGCATACCCCGGTCTCACAGTTGTCGGTGAGCAGCAGGTCAGGATCATTCACAATCTGATCGTTAATCCCGGAACAAAGCTTGAGGATATAAAAAAGGTATATTCCCATCCCCAGGGACTTGCCCAGTGTCAGGAATTCCTCAACACAGAACTGAAGCATGCAAGACAGGAGCCGTTCTTCGATACCGCAGGCTCAGTCTCATACATTAAGGAAACAGGAGACATGACTGCCGCAGCCATTGCAGGTGCTCCCGCCGCCGCCTACAACAGGATGGAGATCCTCAAAGCCGGTATTGAGACCAACCCGAGAAACTATACCCGTTTCTACATCCTTTCAAGGGAGGAAAATGCGGAAGCATTCAAGTCGCAGTTCATTTCCGACATCGCATCACTGCTGTTCAGCGTTCCCAATGAATCGGGAGCACTCTTCAGGGTCCTGAAGATCCTTTCCGACCACGGACTCAACATGAAGAAGCTGGAATCCCGTCCGATCCCGGGAAAACCCTGGGAGTATTCATTCTTCGTCGAGGTTGAGATGAAGGATGAGGAAGAGTTCAGGAAAACACTTAGCCTGATAAAGGAAAAAACCGCATCACTCAGAGTGCTCGGAACCTTCAGAAGCGCTCACTGATCACTGAGGGCTGTCCCAATGGGGCAGCCTTTAATATTTTCCCTGGAAAGAAAAAGTATCCCATTTCTTCTCTCAGCCTGAAAACATTTTGTTGACATCTGTCTGTTTCAATGCAAAACTATGACAAAAAGCGTCAAGGTTTTAAGGTTTTAGGTGAGTACAAAATGATTATTTCTTATGGTGGAAAAAATTGCTGGGCATTCAGAGACTGGTTTGAAATCAATCTCGCAATAAACAGAAATGTTCCTGAGGAATATGGTTTTCCCGGTAAGTCAGTGGTTCCCATCATGTGTTTTGAGGGTCCCAATGCTTCCGGAAAGACATGTGCACTTAAGGTTATGTCATTTATTGCTGATTTCTGCAGGAATTCTTTTTCTTATGCACCTGACAGCGATGTACCCTATGATACTTTCTATCATAATGATAATGATTCATCTTTTTTCGTCACTTTCGCTTTGCCATGCAACACAGCAACCGAATATTACTATGAAGTTGTTTTCTCCGGAAAAAAGGTTAAATCAGAGAAACTCTGTTTTATCAATGGACGTAAGAAAGAAACCCTTGTCAGCAGAACCGGAAATAAACTTAAAACAGTGAACCTCCCTGATCTCAAGGCTTTCAATAATCCGATACGGTCAAATGCGTCATTTATCTCAACACTTTATCAGTATGGAACAAAAAGCATTGCTCCGTTTATTGATTTTTTCTTTTCTGTTGCTTCAAACATCTCTTATCTTGGACGGTCTGAGGATAATTCACTTAATGATCCTGCTTCTTTTTACCATGATCATCCGGAACATCTGATCAGAGTAATCGATGAGCTGAAAAAAATTGATACCGGTATCAGCGATATAAAAATTGCTGACTATACTGACCAGCAAAACAGAAAAACCTATTATTCCATAGTTTATAATGAGACGGAAGATGGAATAAAACCGCTTAATCATTGGCTGATGTCAACGGGAACAAAAGTGCTCTATTCAAAACTTAATGATATCTTCAATGTAATTGAAACTGGTGGCGTTTTACTGTTTGATGAGCTCGACTGTCATCTTCATTCCTCACTTGTGCCGGGAATACTCGGGTTTTTCCTTGACCGCAATGTGAATAAGAAACATGCACAGCTGATATTCACATCCCATGATTCCTCTCTTCTTGATATAGCTAAAAAATACAGGACATATATATTTGAAAAAGAAAAAGGAGAGAGTATCTGCTACAGAATAGATGAGTTCCCTTCTTCGATGACTTCACGCAATGACAGATCTCTTGAACAGGTATATAAGGCAGGTATTATCGGAGGTCTGCCTAATGCCAGATAAGAGAGAAAACCCAAAACAAGAAAACGAATAGAAGAACTGACGAAGTCCTTTCTTAATTTCGAGAACAGAAGGAAGCATATATGTTTCAGTTTTCAGTTCCTAACTTCCGGTGATACCTATGGCCAATCATTTGAAAAATGGGAAAGGAATGGGATAATTCTTGATCTGACCGGTAAGCTGACAGAGTTTTCCAGGAAATCAAAGCTTGAACTGATAAATGACAGATCGTTAGTGATATACAATGATTACCCTTATAAATCAGGATTATCAAAGCCGAAAGCAGTTCCATGTGACGATACAATCGAATGGGCACGTCTTCGAATGATAGGGAGAAGAAGAATTGCCGGATTCTTCTCGAAAGGAAATGATAGGGAAAGTGATGTCTTCTATATGGTATTCCTTGATCAGGATCATCAGTTTTATCCATCGGAGAAGAAGCATACATAAAAACGTGCGGTTTTCCGTTTATTATTAGTATGAGAAAACTGTATGTAACAATCTTTATTCTGCTTCTTGTCTCGTGCTCATCAGAGCTCACTCACACCGTAACCGTCTCAGTTTCAGAAGATCATTACTGGGAGTATCATACCGGAAGACCGATGTGGTACACCTTAAGGTACTTTGACGGTGAGAAAGTGAGGCAGAAGACACTGTTTGCGGGAAACATCAAAGCAGAAATTACTGTCATTACGGGTAAAAGTGCGGTATTTGCCGCATACCCCATAGGTACGCTTCATCCCGCCGGAGGAGGTTTCATGAGCGGTGATGATGATAACATCAGGCTTCACTTCGCAGACGGTCGTCTGGCAGAGATGCTGCTTGAAGCTGCGGAAATGAATCCCATCCTTGTCGGAAACCTCAATCCGAAAAGACTTTTCAGGGAAACGGGACTTTTCTTCGATTCAGAGTCACTCCTTGTGGATCTTCTCAACGGTGAGTACAGGGGAGAGGGAAAGTATAAGACAAAGGAATATAAAATCACACTCTCCGATATTCCAAGAGGCAGGTACATACCGGAGAGTGAAGCATATCCCTTTTTCGAGATTACGGATGAAGATGAATCCTTGACGATATCACTTCATCCGGGTGCATACCGTTTCATGAACACATCCATGGATATATTCCTGCTTGTCTCGGTATCAGATGAAGGTGCTGCGGAATTCAGGACGTATCAGGGAGACAGGTGGTGAATCAGAGGTCGAAGCCTATCTGGATTCCCACACCCCAGCGCGGGATCAGTCTTCCGATCCTGATGCTGTCTTCCGTGGAATAGGAAAGATATTCCTCAACAGCCTTTGGATTATGGATGAACGTCACACCTGAGAAGATGTTTATCCGGAATGAGGAATCACCGGTGGTGAATGCTCCTTCAGGTATGAATGTAAGTCCGAGTTCCAGATCAGCGGCAAATGAGAAAAGCTTCGGTTGCACGAATGAGTGTATATTGTTTCTCTGTGATGACGGAGTCCCTTCCTCATCATATGTTTCATAGTCAGTTACCATGTTCCAGAGTTCCCTGACTTCCCAGCTCATGACACCTGCCGTCAGCTCCGCATACGGTGTGACGACAGACTGTCTGGAATCTGCAAAGTCGTAACGTGCGCCTAATAAAATGGCTGAATATGATCTCTTGTACCTGGGATAGTTTTCCGGATTTATCAGGTTCTCCCAGTTCTTATAGGAGGGGTTTCCCGAGAGGAAACGGGTTGAGACAATTACCGAGAATCCAGTTCCCTTAATCGGAGCACCGACCCTTACGTTGTAGAAAGTGTTGTTAAGCTGACTGGAGATACCCATAGAAAGGAACATGTCGCTTTCCTTCCAGGTGGATTTTCTGAAGAGTGAGAGCACATCCACGCTGATAACACCGAAACCGAAGCCGGTACGGAGCCTTGAGAAGTAGTCAAAACGGATGAGCCCTGAGTTTATTGAGAGTGTGAAGATCGGACCGTTAAGATATTCGTAGTAGATT
>JBJEWN010000001.1:0-6144 GCA_051885075.1 Bullifex sp. | reverse complement strand
AAGCTCGCTTGTCGTCGAGATCAACGAGGAAGCGGCAGTCAGCGACACCTTTGACATGCTCGTCAACGACCTTAAGGGATATCTTGTCGATCACGGCGGCTCCCTCCCCGTATACGCATACCTCGGGGAGAACAGAAAGCAGAAGGTGCGCTTCGGAAGGGAGTATGGAGTCTCATACTCGAAGGAGCTGAAGAAGGAGATAACAGGATATCCCCTCATCAACAGCGCCTGGTTTGAATAAGGAGTATAATTCATGAACGTATTTCTTATGGACATGGCGGACTTTCTCGCCAGAGTCATTTCACTCTATTCGTTTTTCATCTGGATCAGGATCTTCCTCTCCTGGATAAACCCGTTTCCCAGGGAAGGCTCCCTTACCTGGTACTTTGCAAAGATCGTCGATCCATTTTTAAACCTCTTCCGCTCATCACGCTTCCGTGTGGGCATACTGGACGTCTCACCGATCCTCGCTATCGCAGTCCTGTCCCTTGCACAGAGCCTTTTAAAGCTCTTTTCCATCTACGGCACGCTCCGCCTCGGCTGGGTCGTAAGCCTCCTATTGCAGTACGTCTGGTCCTACGGAATCCAGATATTCCTCATCTTTGCGATAATAATAATGGTTGTAAGGACGATATCGGCCTTCACGGGCTCATTTTCACTTTCACGCCTTGCAGCCCTTGCCGATCCCCTGATGAAAAAAGTGCGTGAAGTGTTCTTCACCAAGCGTCTTGTCAAGGACACGACGCTTGCCGTCACGACACTCGTCATCATGATCGTCCTATACATAGCCTTAAGCTACCTCATCAACTACCTTGTGGTGCTGTCAATGAGGATTCCCTTCTGATGCTGCTCTGTGAGCTTACGACCCCCATAGAGCGCCTTCAGGGAGTCGGAAAGGTAAGAGCCGCCGATTACCATGAGCGGCTCCAGGTCAGCACTTTCGCTGACCTCCTTTCCCTGTCTCCCCGTGCCTATGAGGACAGGACGAAGCTCACATCGATAAAAGATCTGAAAGGAGAGGACAACACGATAAACACCAAGATCATCGTGGTGTCCCATACCTTCTTCGGGGGCTTTAAAAAGGGTGAGAGGACACTGAAGATAATAGTGAAGGACCTCTCAGGAACAAAGCTTTCCCTCCTCTGCTTCGGCAGGAACTTCCTTGAAAAAACCCTTTCCACAGGCTCGGTGTGGTTCATAAACGCTACCGTATCAACGTACAACGGAGAGTGGCAGACATCCAGTTTCTCTGTGTACAAGACCCAGGAGGAAGCCGGTATCGGCCGCGTCATCCCCATCTACCCGATGGGAGGATCATTGACGCAGAAATCGATAAGGAAGGACATAAACACGATCCTTTCAAACAGATACCTGACATTCGACGATGAGCTTCCTGCCCATCTTTATGAGAAGTACGGCCTCATGCACACTGACAGTGCGATAAGGATGATGCATGATCCGAGGAGCATGGAGGAAGTGAGGGCAAGCAGGAGAACCCTGGCACTTACTGAGCTTCTTTTGATGGAGCTTGCCCTGATGAGGGAAAACGGTTATGAGAAAGCCACCAGAAGAAGCCGTGTTTCCGAGCTTGAAAAGCGCCTTGTCACATCACTCCCGTTTAAGCTCACTCCTGACCAGATAAAGAGCCTTGATGAAATAAGGAGTGACCTTGACAACCAGAAGGCGATGAACCGCCTTCTCCAGGGTGATGTGGGATCAGGAAAGACATTGATCGCCTGGATAAGTGCACTTCACGAGATACAGAAAGGTTACCAGGTTGCATTCATGGCCCCCACGGAACTGCTTGCACGACAGCATGCGGAAAAGGCGGCTGAGCTGCTTGAACCCCTTGGCGTCAGGATCGCATTCATAACGGGAGACGTCAAAGGCAAAGGCAGGAAACTCCTGCTTGAGGCACTGGCCAGAGGCGATGTGGACATTGCCATCGGAACCCATGCCCTCTTTTCGAAGGATGTGGCCTTTAAGAAACTCAGATATGTCATCATCGATGAACAGCACCGCTTCGGTGTCGAGCAGCGCCTTGCGCTGACAGGCAAGGGTGAGGTTCCCCACCTGCTGCTGATGACCGCAACACCGATACCGAGGACGCTGGCACTTACCATGTTCGGGGATCTGCAGGTATCATCGATCCACACGATGCCCATGGGCAGAAAACCAATAATCACATACCTCGTCAGGGAAGAAAACAGGCAGAAGATGTATCAGACGGTAGGTGTTGAGTTTAAGAGGGGGCATCAGGCATACTTCGTCTACCCGAGGATCGAGGATGAAGGTGAAAGCGGTCTCAGGGATGTTACCAACATGTTCGAGTACCTTAAGAAGGAGTACCCGGACGTTCCCTCCGCGCTCATCCATTCCAAAGTGAGCGAGGAAGACAAGATAAAGATCCTGACATCCTTCAGAAAGGGTGAGATAAGTTACCTTGTTGCCACTTCGGTCATCGAAGTCGGAATAGACATTCCGCTTGCGACATGCATAGTGATTGAGCACGCGGAGCGCTTCGGCCTTGCCGCCCTCCACCAGCTCAGGGGAAGGGTCGGAAGAAGCGAGCTTCAGAGCTACTGCTTCCTCGTCTATTCAGACAGCTTAAGTGAGGACGGAAAGGCGCGTCTCAGGGTAATGAAGGAAAGCACTGACGGCTTCTACATCGCTGAAAAGGATCTGGAAATAAGAGGTCCCGGTGAGATGGCCGGATCCCGTCAGTCAGGTTTTCTGAAACTCAGGTATGCTTCCCTCGTCAACGACCTCGATCTCATCGAGATCGCGAAGAAGGAAGCAATGGAAATAATCGCAAACGACAGGGGGCTCATCAGCACTGAAAACTACATGCTGAGGCTTCAGATAAGCAAAGGATACGACAACACATGAGAATAACAGGCGGAAAATACTGCAGAAGAAACGTTGTGTGCCCACCGGGTGTCATCAGACCCGCGATGGACAGGATGAGGGAGTCCCTCTTCTCGATCCTCGGGGACCTGACTGGATGCTCATTCCTCGATCTCTTCTCAGGAAGCGGATGCGTCGCGATAGAAGCCGCTTCAAGAGGAGCATCCCCCATCCACCTTGTGGAAATGGACAGGGGCAAGAAGGAAACGATCGAGAAGAACCTTTCCTTCGTTGAGGAAGAGAAGCACTTATACATGATGGATGTCATGCGTTACGTCATGACTTCCGTCATGCGCTACGACATCATCTATGCGGATCCTCCATTCAACATGGAAGGAAAGGTTGCACTTGCCGAGAAGATCGCGAAGAAGGGAATTCTGAAAGAGCACGGACTTTTCATCATCCACTACCCGGAAGAAGAAAAAAAACTGTGGCCGGAAAAGATCGAAGGACTTAAATTTAAGGACGAAAGAAAGTACGGACGCTCAATGGTCCGCTTCTATGAGGCAGAGTAATGGCATTCACTATCAACGAGAACAACTTCGGAAAACTTGATTACACCATCATGGCATCAGATACCGATTCCTTCTACAACACCAGGCTTTCACTGTACCAGACACTGGTGCAGGAAATAGCCGGATGTCACGCAAACTACAGGAATGTAGGCATCAGCGATCTGCAGAAATCAGGCAAAACCTGGGTCATAGCAAGATCAAGGATGGAGATCTACCACTATGGGTGGTGGCAGGACGAAATAACAGTCGAAACCTGGCCCCAGGACCCGATAGGTCTCAACTGTCCCAGGATCGTGAGGGCATTCAACAAAAAGGACAGTAAACCACTGTTCTTCGCAAACACCAAGTGGGCGATAATCGACACGGTGAAAGGACGCCCGCTGAGGCCGAAGGAAGTATCGGATGCCCTGATCCTTCCCCCGAAGGAATTCCAGATTGATGCGGTGCTACCTAACAATCAGGAGAGGATTGAAGCATGCGATAAGGTGCTTAGTGTTTATGAACCTATTATCCACTACCTCGACACTGACATGAACCACCATGTAAACAACGTGTCATACACCAACTGGATGCTGGAAGCACTTCCCGCTTCCTTCATGGATGCGTTCAAACCATCGCTTGTCGATGTCAGATGGATAAGACAGACGTACAGGCAGGATCATCTCACAGTCACGGTAATGGCGGAAAGTGAAAACGAATTTGAAAGCGAAGCACCCGTTCTCTATTTTAAAATCGAACGCATGAAGGAAGACGGAACCAAAGAAGACGTCTTCGATGCATTCACAGAGTGGAAACCACGCTCTTACTTCTGATTACCCCAAAAGGCTCCCGGACAGGGAGCCTTTCTGTTTCAGGCAGTAAGTTTGATCTGCCCCCGTTATAAGTAAAGGGAAACTGTATTTCGCATTAAAACGAAATCATGCGAAATTACTCTTTATTTATTTCGTTTATCCTGCAATAATAAAGGTATATGAGATACCTTTCAGTCCAGGAATACGCAAAGAAAAACAGAATAACACCCAGACGCGTACAGCAGATGTGCAAAGAAGGATCCATTAAAGGTGCATTTAAGCAAGGAAGAAGCTGGGGTATTCCCATAGAAGATAAAAAGAAACTTCCTCTTCCTGTCGGGGTATCGGATTATAAGAAAGCATCCGATTATTATTTCTATGTTGATAAGACCCTGATGATTAAAGATATTCTGGATGAAAGGCCAGAGGTTTCTCTCTATACCCGTCCACGACGCTTCGGAAAGAGTCTCAATATGGATATGCTCAGAACTTTTTTTGAGATATCTGATGAAGATAACTCTGTTTATTTCAGAGACAGGAAGATTTGGGAATGCGGGGAGAATTACACAAACCATCAGGGACAGTATCCTGTAATATACCTTTCGTTTAAGGACTCCAAGTGCCTTACCTGGGAAGAAACGAGAAAAAGGATTACAAGAGTGATATCCCTTGAATTCATGAGACACAGAGAGTTGGAAGAAAGCGATAAGTTAGACAAGTACGAAAGGAATATATATGGAAGGATTGCATCCGGTTTATCAGAGGAAGCGGAATATGAGATGTCACTCCAGTATCTGTCAATATTCCTTAATAAGCATTACGAAAGAAAGTGCGTCATAATAATTGATGAATATGACACTCCAATCATTCAAGGTTATTCTCATGGTTTTTATAATGAAGCCACAAATTTTATGAGAAACTTCTTCTCCAACGGCCTCAAAGATAACAATCATATGGTATTTGGCTTTCTTACCGGGATATTGAGAGTAGCTAAGGAAAGCATCTTCAGCGGTCTTAACAATCTTAAGGTATACTCCATACTTAACTCCAAATACAGTGCCTACTTTGGCTTTGTAAGGGAAGAAGTTGAAGAAATGCTCTCTTACTATGAGATTGAAAATAAGAAAGAAGAAATAAGAGAGTGGTATGATGGATACAGATTTGGAGACACAGAGGTTTATAACCCCTGGTCTGTAATTAACTATATCTCCGATGGTGCGGTTCCCAATCCTTATTGGCTTTCGACCGGTGGAAATGAAATAATCGGAGAGACTCTCTCCAAAGCCACGCTTGATGTCACAAAGGGATTGGAGATTCTCTTAAATGGGGGGAAGATCACAACCATTGTGGACACTGATGTCATTTATCCGGAAATAGGAAGAAAACCATATATCATCTACAGTTTTCTCCTTCTGTCGGGGTATCTGAAAATCGAAAAGATATACCCTCAGCTTGATGGAAATTATATGTGTGACGTGAAGATACCAAATAAAGAAATATCTTATGTCTACGAAAAAGAGATCATCAACAGAACAGGACGGAATGATACGGCCATCTCCATTAAAGAAGCTTTATTCAGTTGCGATGAGAGAAAACTGCAGTCTGTATTGGAAAGCTTCATGCTTGAAAGCATTTCTTCCTTTGATGGAGCAAACGAAGGCTTTTATCATGGCATGATGCTGGGACTATGTGCCATGCTCAACGGATTTTATCACATAAAATCCAATAGAGAGTCGGGATTGGGCCGTTTCGATATCCTTCTCTCTCCAAAAGAAAACGATAAGCCTGGTTTTATCTTTGAGTTCAAGTACACCAGGGATGAAAAAGAAGACTTGAAGAAGCTGGCAACCAAAGCATTGGAGCAGATTATTGTGAATAAATATGACACGGAGTTAAAAGAGTGTGGCGTGTCATCTATCATCAGGATTGGA